>DATEMP010000273.1:0-4145 GCA_035275545.1 Candidatus Eiseniibacteriota bacterium
CGCCCCACGTACGGCGCCGCGGCCAGCGCATACATGGCGAGGAAGCGCTGGGAGGGGAGCGCGTAGGCGGTGAAGAACGCGCAGGTCAGGATCCCGGCCACGTCCCGCCGGGAGCGCCACAGGAGGAGCAGCGGCCATCCCAGGAGCAGGAGGAACACGCCGTTGGTCTCGTTGCCGCTCCAGCCCACGGCCCGGAGCTCGCCGATCCCCTGGAAGAGCGCGGTGTCACGCCAGTGGAGGAGGAAGTCGAACGGCTGCCAAAGCGCCCGCCAGCCGAACGGGTTGATGCAGGCGGCGAGCGCGCACGCGGCGGTCACGAGCCACAAGGCGCGCGGGCCCGGGCCCCGTGGCGTGCCCCGCCAGGCCTCGAGGTGCGCCTCGACCAGCCGGATCCCGAGCAGCACGAACGCGAGCACGTAGGTGATGTGTGCGTTCGCCCACATCCACACGACCGGAATGAGCCACACGAGACGCCCGCGTCGCGGGGGGTCGGCCCCCGGCGTGGCGGCCGCGTCGCGCGTGCGTGCGAGCAGCCACATCGTGAGTGCCAGCAGCACCGAGGCGAGCGTCTCGGGTCGCACCTGCGAGCGCTGGCGGTAGACGAGCCCGCACAGCACCACCACCACCAGCGGCGTCAGGCCGCGCGCCCCCATGCGGCGCGCGGTTGCCCAGGCGAGGCCGAACGCAAGCAGCGTCGTGATCCAGCGCCACGCGAACAGGCCGTTCAGCTCGCCCGCTTCCCAGAACGGCCAGAGCAGCGCGCGAAACGCCCACGACCTCAGCAACGCCGGCTCGCCGTACGTGGGCCACGACCACAGCTCGGTGTGCGGGATCGCGTGGGTCGACCAGAGTGCCCGCCCGACCGCGAGGTGCTGCCAGAAGTCGGTGTCGATGATCCGGAACGTCACCGCGGCCAGCACGCACGCGGCCGCGATCAGGGCGGCGGCGAGCAGGGCGGGATGGGCGGGCGGGAGCGGGGCGGCGGGCCTGGCGACGCTCTGCTTCGGGTCGCGCTCACGCCGGCTGGCGCCGCGGCGCGCCGCGCCCGCCGCATCGCGAGGGGTTCGCGATGGGGATCGCGAGTGCGTGCGCCGCATGTGCTTGACACTAGGGAGGGCCGCTCCCTAGTGTCAAACGCCCTCATCATCATGTCCAACCTCGAGCGACGCCGCCCCCCGATCTCCGTCCGGCACGCGTTCCGGCTGGCGTTCGACCTGGCCGTCCGGCGCGATCCCCTCCACTCGCTGGTGGTTCCGTTCCTGCTGCGCGCGCCCTGGATCGCGGCCATCAGGCTCCTGCCCGCCGCCGACTCGGCCACCGCGACGGCGACCGCGCTCTGGCTCATGAGCGGGGCACTGATCGGCGACTTCGTCACCCTGCTGGTCGTGGGGGCGATGCTGCGGCTGCGCGCGCGATCGGTCTACAACCTGCCACGCGAGACCAGGCCCGCGCCCGTCGGACAGTGCTACGTGGAAGGGGGGCGCCGGATCCCGAGGCTGCTCGTGACCGAGGTGGTGCGCAACGTGGTGCTGGGCATCGCGGCGTCGATCATGGTGCTCCCCACCGCGCTCGCTCACTTCCGTCCCGAGACCGCGGTCGAGGACCTGGGCCGGAATCTGGTGCTGATCGTGATCGCGTTCTCGCTCGCCCTGCCGTCGCTGTTCGTCGTCTATCGCCTCGGTGTCGCGACCGAGGCGGTGGTGCTCGACGAGCACGACCTGGCGGCGGCCTTCCAGAGCTCGTTCCGGATGATGCGCGGCCACCTCGAGCGGTGGATCGAGCTCATCCTCGCCTCGGGCGCCCTGATCGTGATCCCGGCGATGGTGCTGGGCGCGCTCTCGGTGGCGTTCCCGGCGCTCGCGGGGAACTCGAGCCTCCTGATCTTCTGGTGCATCGCGGTCGCGGTCTGGCCGGTGATCCAGTACGCGTGGACGTTCTTCTACCTGCGCCTCGTCGAGATCGATCGGCCCGTCGCGGCACCGGAGGCTGAAAGCATCGACGAACCGACCGCCGGGGTTGCGGGCGCCGGCGGGACCGTCCCCAAGCTCGAGCTGGTCCCGAGGCCGAAGCCGGACGTTTCGGATTCGAACACTTCAGCCTGACTTGACCGGCTGAGCTGGGTGTGACATTTTGAAACGCGTTGGCCGCTCACATTCTCCAGCCACGAGCAGGCCCCATCCCCATGCCCCCCTTCTCCAGCGCGACACGCAGCGGCTCCAGGCCCCCGGCCGGTGCCCAGCGCGACTCCCTCTACCGGGACATCGTCGGGGCCAGTGCCAGGATGCGGCGTGTCTTCCGGCTGGTGCGGAAGGTGGCCGGCACCGACAGCGCCGTGCTCATCACCGGCGAGAGCGGCACCGGCAAGGAGCTCATCGCCCGGTCGCTCCACCTCCAGTCACGCCGCGCGGACGGACCGTTCGTGCCCGTGAACGTCGCGGCACTTCCCGAGAGCCTGGTCGAGAGCGAGCTGTTCGGCCACGCGCGCGGCGCCTTCACCGGCGCCCAGGGCGAGCGGCCCGGACTGGTCGAGGCCGCCGATCGCGGCACGCTCTTCCTGGACGAGATCGGCGACATGCCGGTCGCGACCCAGGTGCGGCTGCTGCGCACGCTCGAGAGCAGCGAGGTGCGGCGGGTGGGCGACACCGCCACGCGTCTGGTCGACGTGCGGGTGATCGCCGCCACCCACCGCGACCTGCGGCGCGAGGTCGCCGAGGGGCGCTTCCGCGAGGACCTCTACTACCGGCTCAACGTGGTCCAGATCGACCTGCCGCCGCTCCGCGAGCGCCGCGAGGACATCGGGCTGCTCGCGTCCTACTTTCTCGAGCGCCTCTCCGAGACGGCCGGCCGGCCGGGGCTCTCGTTCTCGCCCGAGGTGGTGCAGCTCCTCGAGCAGTACGACTACCCCGGCAACGTGCGGGAGCTCGAGCACGCGATCGAGCACGCGGTCGCGGTCTCCGAGGGCGGCATCATCGGGGCTGCCGATCTCCCCACGACCGTCCGCGTCCCGCGCCTGCTCGCGCGCCCGGCGGAGGCCGTCGGCGACGAGGCCCGGCCGATGCCCGGCGCTTCGGACAGGTTCGAGGCGGTGGCGCCGACCGGCGTGGACGATGCGCGCGCCGACTGGTCGCTTGCCGAGGTGGAGAAGGAGCACATCCGGCGCGTGCTCGGCCGCCATCGCGGGAACGCCACCAGCGCGGCGCGCCAGCTCGGCATCTCGCGCACGACGCTGTGGCGGAAGCTCCGCGAGTACGGTCTCAAGCGGACCGGCGCCTGATGGCCTCCGAGCGGCTCTACTACGACGACGCGTACACGACGCGCTTTCCGGCGCGCGTGACCTCGGTCGGTGCACATCGTGACCGCCCGGCCGTCGAGCTCGAGCGCACCTACTTCTACCCGGAGAGCGGCGGGCAGGAAGCCGACCGCGGGGCGATCGGCAGCGCGCCGGTCATCGATGTCCAGGCGGGCGACGACGAGCGCGTCTGGCACGTGCTGGAGCCCGGCGCCGCTCCGCTCGAGGCGGGATCGGAGCTCGAGGGCGAGGTGGACTGGGCGCGCCGCTTCGATCACATGCAGCAGCACACCGGCCAGCACATCCTCTCCGCCGCGCTCGAGCGGGTGATCTCGGCGCCCACCGTGTCGTCCCACCTGGGCGAGGAGCGCAGCACGATCGACGTGACGCTCGGCGACGCCGACTGGGCCGCGTTCCAGCGGGTCGAGGAGGCGGCGAACCGGATCGTGTGGGAGGACCGGCCGGTGGAGCGCCACTGGACCGACGCCGAGGGCGTCAAGCGCTTCCAGCTCCGCAAGCGGCCGCAGGTCTCGGGGCGGATCCGGATCGTCGAGATCCCCGACTGGGACCTCTCGGCGTGCGGGGGCACCCACACACGGCGCACCGGCGAGGTGGGGGCGATCAAGATCGTGCGCTGGGAGAAGGTGCGCGGCAACCTGCGCCTCGAGTTCCTGTGCGGCGCGCGCGCGCTCCGCGACCACGCCTGGCGCACCGAGGCGCTGGTCGAGGCGGCGCGCCGGCGCACGCTCAAGGACCGCGACCTGCTCGCGCACCTGGAGCGCGCCGCCGAGGAGCGTGACGAGCTGCGCAAGCGCCTCGACGCGCTCTCCGAGCGGCTGGTCGCCGCCGAGGCGCG
>DATEMP010000274.1:0-10083 GCA_035275545.1 Candidatus Eiseniibacteriota bacterium
CCAGGGTCCACGCGGTCCGGAGCGCCTGCTCCATGGACGCGGCGTGGTCGACGAGCCAGCCGACCGCGTCGCGCGCGCGCACCGTCTCGCCGGTGAGCAGCATGCGCAGGAGGCGCGGCCGGTGCTCGCGCGGCGCGCGGCGGAACGGCCAGTGGCAGCCCTCCATGCCGGGCACCACCGGGAGCGTCACCTCGGGCCAGCCGAGGCGCGCGTCCTCGACCGCCACCAGGTGGTGGCAGTGCATGAGCAGCTCGAGCATGCCGCCCAGCAGGCGCTTGCCGGGAACGAATCCGATCGAGACCTGGAACTGGTCGTGCAGACGGCGTGCGGTGCCGGGCCAGCCGCGCGTGATCGCGAGGCCCGCCTCGCGGTCGTCGAGCGCGGCGAAAAAATCCGAGGTATCCGCGCCCACCATCTGGGTCGAGAGGTGGAAGTCACCGGTGACGATGACCCGCCGGATGCCCTGGGCGAGCAGCCAGTCGAGCGCGCGGTTGAGCTCCCGGTCCACGTCCCACGAGTAGCTCTCCCGCGAGAGCGTCACCACGCCCACCGTGCCGTCGTGCTCGGCGTTCACGTAGAGCTGCTCCCAGTCCGGGCCCTCCATGCGCTCGAGCGCCTCCGGATGCCATGCCTGGGCGGCCGCCTCGGGATGCACGCGGTGATACGCCTCGACCGTGCTGCGCACCTCCTCCGGTCCGAGGGATCTCATGTGCGCCAGGATCCCGGAGCGGAACTGGGCGCACAGCTCGCCGATCGCGTTGAGCAGAGCCGGATGCGCGCGCCGCTCGTGGAGCATCAGGCTCGCCATCTGGAAGAGCGGGCCGGCCAGTGCGACGCGGAACGCCTCGTGCTCGTCGGCGCTCAGCGACCAGTCGACCACCGGGCGCAGGTGGTCGGGCGGATACCACGGTTGCCCGGTGTCCTTGCGCTCGATGAGCTCGGGCGTGGGCCGGAACAGGTCGCCGTACACCTCGGACAGATGATGGAGGCACGACCAGGTCAGGAAGTCGGCGCCCTTCGAGCCGATGACGTCGTGGGCGCGGAACGGGTTCGCGCCCAGCAGCCGGCGCGTGAGCTTGTCGATCTTCCAGAACGGCATGTTCGTGCGGCGATGGTGGCGCAGCCCCGCGTGCGTCACGCCGCAGAACCACACGTCGAGCACGAACGACCAGTGGTCGGAGACCGGCATCGGGATCAGGCCCAGCGACCAGAGGAGCTGGGTGATCGCCGATGGTGCAGGCTCGACCACCTCGTAGACCTTGTTGATCTCGTGCGGGAACGCGGGGTGCGCAATCGGCACGCCCAGCTCCGCGGACGGGAATCCCGAGGTCACCGAGCGGATCTCGATGCCCGGGAACGCCTCGCGGAACACGCGGTAGTGGGCCTTCTTGGCCTCGAGGATCTCCGGGATCGCTTCCAATAGAAATCGCGGGCGCAGCGAGGCCAGCTCGGCGGGGAGGGACTTCCCGTCGTAGGTGAGGCGCACGATCCCGCTCATGATCCGGTCGGCGCTCTCGCGGCCGAACGCCTGGACCAGCCCCGGATACTGGCGCCCGATGCCGTCCGAAGCGCCCGGGAAGTCGAGCGTGACCACGCGCACGCCGTAGGGCACCAGCCGCGAGCCGAGCTGCATGGTCTTGCCGGCGCCGACGATGCCGTTGCCGCCGGAGATGACCAGTGCGCCGCGCCCGCCTTCGGGGCCGAACACGCGCTCGACCAGCTCCTCGGTGCGCACCGGCAGCGCGCCGCGGCGGAACAGGTCGAGCACGCCGCCGAGCCCCAGGGTCTCGAGCGTCGGGGTGCGCATCGTGCGCGTGCTGCCGCGGTCCGCGCCGGTGACGCGTTCCTGCACCACGCCGCTCATCGACGACCTCCGGAGCTCCGGGCGCTGGTCGCGCCACGGTCATTCACCTCGAACAGCGCCGCGATCCCCACGTCGCCCGCCGCGCAGCCGAAGATCAGCACGTAGCCTCCGCCCCGCTCGACCGCCTCCTCGAGCGCCTCGATGAGCACGCGCGTCAGCGTGGGCCCCTGCGGGTGACCCCACACCAGCGAGCAGCCGGTGCGGTTCATCTTCCGCCAGTCGTAGCCGGTGACGCGCGTGAACACCGCGTCGTTCACCGCGAACGGGTTGTGGTTCTTGACCACCGCCATCTGGTCGAGGGTGAGGCCGGTGCGCTGCATGAGCCGCTGGACCGCCAGCGCCGGCGCCTCCGGCATCAGGCTGGGCTCGGCGCGCGCCTCGGCCTTGGCGACGAACCGGATCTCGATCTCCGGCTTGCGGCTCAGCGCACGCGCCTTCTCCTCGCTCGTGACCAGCAGGGTCGCCATGCCGTCCGAGGCATGGGTCTGGGTCCCCGAGGTGACGCAGGTGTCGAGCTCGCGCTGCCCGCGCAGCGTCGCGAGCGAGACCTCGCGCACGCCCTTGTCCTCATCGATCCGCCCGAGCGGCCGGCCCGCCACGTTGAGGATGTCGAGCGACACCAGGACGCGATCGAGGAATCCCGAGCGCTTCGCCTCGAAGTACTGCTGGTGGCGGACGAACGCCACCTCGTCGACCTCGCTCCGGTCGATCTTGTACTTGCGCGCGGTGATGCCCGCGGCGGCGATCATCGCGTTGCCGGTGGCGGGATCGAATCCAAAGTTGTCCCACACGTCCGCGAGCGCGTGCGTGCGCTGGTGAGCGCGGCGCTCGGGGAACACGCCCACCGGGGAGTCGCTGGTGCGGTCGAAGGTGAGCACGCCCACCGCGTCCTTGGAGCCCGACTCGATCTCGGCGCCGGCGAGCAGCACCGCCTGGAGCCCGGTCGCGCATGCCTGCTCGACGTGGTAGCCGGGCAGGCGCTCGCCCATGCAGCTCGCCACCAGCGGCGCGGTCCAGAACTTCCAGTGCCAGGGGATGGTCGAGCCGATCACCAGGTACTCGAGCTCGCTCTTGGGCACGCCGCGCGTCCCGAGGATGCGGCCCATCGCCTCGCCCGCGCACTGGCCGATGTTGACCTCGGCGAGCGCGCTGGTCTGCCAGGCGGGGAAGAAGCTGCTGCCCCACGTCCCGTACGGGATGCGGGCGCGCGGGAACATGCGGTCGGTGACGCTCATGGCGCGCACTTTATCACTCCCGGCGGGGGCTCGCCGGGGTGCGGTCGAGCGACGGGATCGGCTGCCCGCGCTCCGAATGCGCGAGCAGGATCGCGAAGCGCCGTTCCCGCGTCGCCTCCTGCTTGGCGCTCACGATCCACCACGCCACCGTCCGGCGATACCACGGGGGCCGGGCGCGGAAGTGGGCCCAGGCCTTAGGCCGCGCCTTGAATGCCTTCAGGAAGCGGGGCGGCAGATCGTGCGGGCGCTGCTCGAACGAGTAGACGCCGGTGCGCGCCGGGGTGCGCTTCGCAAACGCCGCGAGGCCCGCGGCGTGCATGAGCCCTTTGCGCTTGAGCGCCTGGATGCGGCGCACGTTGACCGCGCTCCAGATGCTGCCGGGGCGCCGCGGCGTGAAGCGGATCACGTAGCGCTCGGCGTCCAGGCGCTTGCGCACGCCGTCGATCCACCCGAACGAGAGGGCGGCGTCGACCGACTCGGGCCAGGTGATGCTCGGGACCCCCGTGCCGCGCTTGTGGAAGCCGACCCACAGCTCGGGGGCGCGCGCATGATGGCGCTCGAGCCAGCGGCGGAAGTCGTCGGGCGTGGCGAAGAATCTCGGCTTCACGGTCGAACAGGGTGTCGCCGCGGCCGGACCCCGTCAAGAGCGCGCGGCTCGGAGGACGTGGACGGCTACGGCGTGCGCGAAGGTCCCGCCGGGCGCGGGGCGGTGCTGCTCTGGGGCGCGAGGTCCATGATCGGGCGCGGGGCCACCGTCTCGGCGCGCGCCGCCTCGCGGAACAGCAGGCTGGTTCCGGTCCAGTCGCCGGCGGTCGGGAACATGAGCGACGTGGGCGCCCACGCCTGCATGCTGTTCGCGAATCGCCCCACCTCGGTGGGGCCGGCGAACGGCTGGTTGTACGGGGCGTTGTAGTTCCGCTTCGAGGCCCGCTCCCAGAGGGAGCGCGCCCGGCCCAGGCTCACGCGCTCGCCGGTCATCCGGTAGCGGACGATGAGCGCGTTGATGAAGCTCTCCGACGAGGTCGCGGCACTGTAGGGGATGATCGTCCCGGCGTTGCGCCACTGGCTCTCGCTCAAGTGGGTGATCGCGCCGGCCTGGGGATGGTCCACAACCATCTCGTCGCCGGTGTTGCCGTTTGCGGGGTCGGCGGCGTAGTCCCGCGCGAAGGCGCCGATCCGCAGCAGCTGGTCGCGCACCGCGCCGTTCTGGGTGGCGAGCCAGTAGCGGTGAAGCCCTTCCACCACCGTGGTCATCATGAAGGGGGTGACCAGCTTGGCGTTGATCGAGAACCGGCTCGCCACCGCGGGCGGCATGCTGCGGATCTGGGCGTAGAAGAACCCGCGAGGATCCCAGTTCGGCGAGCTCGTGAACAGCTCGGCGGCATGATCCGCCGCGGCCCGCCAGCGCGGATCGCCAGTCGCCTCCCAGGCGCGCGTCAGCACCAGCAGGCATCGCCCCTGAAATCGACAGTTGCCGGCCACGCCGCCGCCATTGTAGGGCGTGCGCCACGACAGGTAGCGCTCGCACTGCTCCGCGACGTCGAGCGCCGCCTCCAGGGCGTCGCGGTCGCCGGTGAGGTAATAGAGGTCGAGCAGCCCGCCGTTCCACATGTGGCTCGAGCCCGGCTTGCCGCGCTTGATGTCGTTGCGGATGTAGGCCTGGTCCATCGCGGTGAGCTGCGGCTGGAGCGGGGGCTGCCGGACCGTGGCGCCCGGGCCGTCGCCGTACTTGCCCCATGCGCCCGCGTAGTCGAACCCGTCCGTGCGGTACGCCCATTCCCATTTCGCGTAGCGTCCCCAGGCGCGCAGCCGGTCGAGGTAGAACGGGATCTGGACGCGCGAGAACATGACGATGTTCTGCCACAGATCGTCCGACTCGGGATCCATCGATCCGTCCAGGACCGACCAGCTCGGGTAGAGATCCTGGACCCGGGGCCGGTTGTGCTCCTGGCTCCAGGGGTTGCCTGCCACCGGCCACACCCAGCCCCACCGGTGATAGGCGTCCTTCTCGTCCTGGTAGGTGCTTCCCTCGTGGACCCCGAACGCGTCGAGCGCCGCGTAGCGCTCCGGCGCCGAGAGTGCCACCAGCGGATCCTGGGCGGCGGTGGCGCGGCGTCCGTTCTCGGCCCCGGAGAGCGCGGCGAACTCCACCTGCCAGGTGGCGCCGTGGTGGGAGAGGTCCCCCATCACCAGGCCGCCATTGACACCCGTGTCCAGGGTCGCGTTCACGCGGCTCACCGGCGGGCTCGCGTCGGGATCGTAGGCGGTCGAGACCGTGAACGTGGCGGGGATCATCTCGAGCGCCACGTCGGCGGCGGCCGCCGATGTCCACACGATCGCCCCCGAGCGCGGGATGCGCACGGTCGCGGTCCCCGAGCCCACGTAGAGCTTCGCGGACGCGAGCTTGACGTAACGCTCGCGCGCCGCGAGCGAGTTACGGATCAGGTGCTCGATCTTGACGTCGCTGTGGCCGGCGTACCAGGTGATCCGGGTCGTGTAGTCGATGAGCGGGGTCGACCCCTGGAGGTAGGTGCCGTCGACGCGGAGCGTGGCGCGCATCGGGCCCCGGTACTCCCACACCATGCGCGACGGGCGGCCGCGGCCGGAGCAGATCGCGCCGGTCCCGGCATCGCGCACGCGGAGATTCGCCGAGCTGGTCAACGGCACGATCAGCTCCGAGCCGCCGAACGCCTGGTCGTTGTTCCGGTCCAGCCACACGCGGTCGAACAGGTTGAAGAGCACCTTGTTGACCTCGGTGCGGAGCGGGCCGGTGGAGACGGTGATGCGGTTGGCATCCTCCACCACCCAGACCGTGTTCGCGGGATAGGCGGCGGGCAGCTGCTCGCGGAGCATGAGCGAGCGCGACTGCTGTGAGCCGAGGGTGAGCTGGAAGTCGAGCAGCAGCCAGGGGGTGGTCCGGTGAGGGAGGACCGTGGCCTGAAGGGGGATCTGCTGGCCGCCGTCGTAGAGCGCCCAGCTCGATCCCGCCTGCGACGGCTCGATCGGCACGCCGATCGTCACCGGCTCCTGGACGCGGGGCACCGCATTGTATTCGGTGACCGTGAGCGGGATAGTCCCCGCACCCGCGCCGCGGATGCTCCCGCCCGCCGCGAGCGCGAGCCCGCAGCACGACACGACCATCAGGAGACGACCGCCAAGGCGCAGACGCACGAAGTGGAGACCCGGGATGTGCGAGCCGAAGTAGCGTTGCCGCTGGGGGCCGGGACGCGCCGAGTGGGGTTCGGCGGTCCAAGAGTGGCGTCAGATCGCGGTGGCGTCAAGACCGTTCCGCACCCCTGCCCCTGCCGTCGCCGGCGCGTGGCCCCACGGAGGACGAGATGAAGTCGATCGCGGTGCTCGGCTCGGGCAAGGTCGGCGAGGTGCTGGCGAACGGATTCCTGAAGCACGGCCACCGCGTAATCCGCGGCTCGCGCGATCCCGCCAAGCTCGCCGACTGGCGCGCGGGGGCCGGGGCCGAGGCCTCGGTGGGCACGTTCGCCGAGGCGGCGCGGGAGGGCGGCATTGTCGTGCTCGCGGTCAAGGGCGACGCCGCCGAGTCGGTCCTCGACCTGTGCGGCGCCGACGCGCTCGCCGGCAAGACGGTGATCGACACCACCAACCCGATCGCCGCGCGGCCGCCCGTGAACGGCGTGCTCGCCTACTTCACCACGCTCGAGGAGTCGCTCATGGAGCGCCTGCAGCGGCGGGTGCCCGACGCGCACTTCGTCAAGGCGTTCTCGTGCGTCGGGAACGCCCTCATGGTCGACCCGAAGCTCCCGGGCGGCCCGCCGACCATGTTCATCTGCGGCAACCGGGCGGAGGCGAAGGCCGAGGTGAAGGCGATCCTGGACCGGTTCGGGTGGGAGACGCGGGATCTCGGCGCGGTCGAAGCGGCGCGCGCGATCGAGCCGCTCTGCATCCTGTGGTGCATCCCGGGCTTCCTCGAGAACCGCTGGTCACATGCCCTGAAGCTGCTCGACGCCTAAGCCGGCGCCGCCCGCGCCGGGCTCTGCTATCATCCGCGGCTCCCCGACCATGTCCGCCCTCCCCTCGATACCGGCGGCGCTCCGTGCGCGCGCCGCCCATGTCCCGGGCCAGCTCCTGGTGCTCGCCCAGCTCGCGGCACTCGCCCTGGTGGTGCGGGTGTTCGCGCTCGAGAGCGCCGCCTTCGGCCGCGTGTTCATGCTCATGGTGGCCGGGTACGCGCTCCAGATCGTGACGCCCGCCCGGCTCCGCCTGCCGCTCTTCGCCGTGCTCTCGGCGATCGCGGCCGCCCTGGTGCTGGGCCCAACGCAGGCGGCGTGGCTGTTCGCGATCGGGCTGGCTCTCATCGGCCTCTGCCACCTGCCGGTGCCGTTCGGCGCCCGCATCGCTGCCGTCGTGCTGGCTGCAACCGCGCTGGCGCTCTTCCGCGGCGGCGTCTGGTCGCCGCCCTGGTCCTCGATCGTCTGGCCGATCTTCGGCGCGATGTTCATGTTCCGCCTGATCGTCTACCTCTACGACTTGAGAAACCGCGCCGCGCCGACCGGATTCTGGCGGTCGGTCGCCTACTTCTTCATGCTCCCGACCGTCTGCTTCCCGCTCTTCCCGGTGGTCGACTACAAGACGATGTGGCGCACCTGGACGAACGGGGAGCCGTCGACGCGCGTGCACCAGACCGGCGCGGACTGGATCCTGCGGGGGCTGGTCCAGCTCCTGCTCTACCGGCTGGTCTACCACTCGCTCTCGGTCGACGTCGCGAGCGTCGAGAACGCGTCGCAGGCGCTGCTCTATCTCGTGCGCCCGTACCTGCTGTATCTCAGAATCTCGGGCAGCTTCCACCTGGTGATCGGCATCATGCACCTCTACGGGTTCGACCTGCCGCGCACCAGCCACAATTACTTCCTCGCCAGCAGCTTCACGGACTACTGGCGCCGCATCAACATCTATTGGAAGGATTTCCTCCAGAAGATCTTCTTCAACCCGGTGGTGTTCCGTCTCGGCCGGCGGATGAACGCCACCGCGGCGCTGGTGGTCGCCACGCTGGTGGCGTTCTTCGCCACCTGGGCGCTGCACTCCTACCAGTGGTTCTGGATCCGCCGTGCGTTCCCGGTGGTCTGGCAGGACATCGTCTTCTGGTCGATCATGGGGCTCGCGGTGCTCGGGAACATGCTGGTGGAGGCGCGCCGCGGGCGGCAGCGCCGGCTCACGCGCCCGGAGCGGTCGGTGCGCGCCGAGCTGGGCCTGGCGCTGCGCACCATCGCCACGTTCACGGTCATCTGCCTGAGCTGGGCGGTGTGGTCCGCGCCCTCGCTGCCCGAGCTCTCCCAGGTGCTCTCCTACCTGCTCCGCCCGCGCCCGGTGGATCTCGCCTGGCTCGCCGCGGGGATCCTGGGCCTGGGGCTCGCGGCGATCGTCTACGAGCGGCGCGAGCAGCGCGCCCTCGCCGCGGCCCGCGCGCCCGCCGGCGCCGCTCCCGGCATCGGGATCGGTCCGCTCCGCATCTCGTGGACGACGCTGCGGGTCGGGGGGTCGGCAGCCGCGCTGCTGGTGCTGGTCTACGCCTCGCTGGTGCTGGTCTATCCGCCGCGGGTCGCCGATGTCGTCGACCAGCTCAAGAATCCGCTGCGGCTCTCGCACGGCGACGCGGCGATGATGGACAAGGGGTACTACGAGGAGCTCACCGACGTCTCGCGCTTCAACCCCGAGCTCGCCGGCGTCTACGCGCGCAAGCCCGCCGACTGGGACCGCTGCTGGGCGTTCCATCACATCGACAGCTTTCCCAACTTCGTCATGCTGCCCTCGCGGCGGGTCGCCTACATGGGGGCGATGATGTCCACCAACCGCTGGGCGATGCGCGACCGAGACTACGCGCTCGAGAAGCCCGCCGGCACCTACCGCATCGCGCTGCTCGGCGACTCGCACGGCATGGGCGGCGGCGTCCCCGACCAGCGCACCTTCGAGAACGTGGCCGAGGACCGGCTCAACGCCGAGGGCGGCGGGCGGCGCTACGAGATCCTCAACTTCTCGCGCGCGGGCTACGGGCCGGCCGCGCGCCTGTGGCTGCTCGAGCGCTCGGTGTGGCGGTTCCAGCCCGACGCGGTGATCGTGACCGGCGTCGACGACCTGAAGTGGATCTCGCGCGAGGTGGTCGGCGGCGCGGCCGGACGCTACGCGCCGCCCTTCCAGGCGATGGCCGCCGCCGCGAGCCAGGCGGGCATCGACACGCGCACGCCCGAGCCGCTTGCCGAGGCGCGCATGCGCCCGTACCGGGAGCAGGTGCTGTCGAGCATCTACCGGGGCGTGGTCGAGCAGTGCCGCGCCCACGGCGCCCGGCCGATCGCGGTGTTCATCCCGCAGCCCCGGATCGAGGGTCCCGAGGCGATGGTCGAGATCCGCCGGCAGATCGAGGTGGCGCGGGAGGCCGGGCTCCACACCATCGACCTGCTCGACACCTATGATGGGGCGGAGCTCGAGTCGCTGTGGGTGGCGACCTGGGACCGCCACCCGAACGCGCGCGGACATGCGATGCTGGGCGAGCGCCTGACCCGGGCGCTGGAGCGCGAGCTGGGTCCCTGAACCGGAGGAGACGATGGGCGACACGCAGGAGATCCGCGACAAGGTGAAGGCGTTCATCCTCCGCGAGTTCCTCGAAGGCGAGGATCCGAGCGCGCTCGGTCCGACCACGCAGCTGGTCAGCTCCGGGATCCTCGATTCGATCGCCACCCTCAAGCTGGTGGCGTGGCTCGAGAAGGAGTTCGGCATCGGCATCGCGGCGCACGAGGCGGACGCTCAGAACCTCGACACGCTCGATCAGATCACGCAGCTCGTGGCTTCGAAGCGGTAGAGGTTCGGGCCGGCATGGACCCTGAAATCCCGCTCCACGCGCTGTTCCTCCGCTCCGCCGCCCGCAGCCCCGACCGCGTCGCGGTGCGCGAGCCGGGGGGCGCATCGGTCTCGTACCGGGAGCTCGAGGAGCTCGCGGCGCGCGTGCGCGACCGGCTC
>DATEMP010000275.1:0-13113 GCA_035275545.1 Candidatus Eiseniibacteriota bacterium
GCCCAGTCGCGCGCGGCGTCCATGCGCGTCCGGGCCTCGAGGGAGAACATCGCGATCGCGCGCGCCTTGCGCGCGGCGGGCCCGTTCTCGGCGAGCCGCGTCTCGCGGGGAGCGCGGGGCTTGTGGTTCGCGGCGGCACGCGCGGCAAGGGGCAGCGACGTGAGCGCGGCGAACAGCACGAGAACGGCAATGGCGCGCGCGGATGAGCGCGCGCGAAGCGGCGTGGTCACGAGGGCGACTGGAACTCCGGTGTCGAGCAGGATGAAGCCAACGGTAACCTGCTGAGGCATGACGCAAGGCCGGGGCCAGCGGTGTGTGCGTCGTCAGAGCCCAAAACCGGGCCGGAATGGCGTCTTTCGAGCCTCGAACACGGCTCGGGCGCGGAACCCGGCCCGCCCGCTGGGTGAGACTCCCCAGTCCGGGTGCGCTAGAACGGTCTCAGCAGGTCGAGTGCGCGAGAGTAGGAGACCGACCAGCGCGCTTCGCGACCGCCGCCGGGGCCGAGCGGCCACGCGTAGTTCGCCCGGAAGTAGCCGTCCTCGTCCGGAACGCCCGGGTGATAGAGGAGCGAGAGGCCGGCTTCGCTGAGCCATGCGTTCCGTTCCGGCCAGCCGGAGGCCGGGCTCCCGGGTCCGCCGAACGGATCCGGGCCCCACGCGGCGCCGGTCGCCACGAACGCCCCGCCCTGGATCGGAAACATCGCCGGGTGCGGGAGGTGGAGGAGCGCCAGCAGGTCGTCGGCGCCGATCACGTCGAGGCGCGCGACCGCGAGCCCGGTCCCGCCCATGGACTCGGTGTGGAGCGAGCGCAGGGTCTGGGGGCCGCCGAGGTAGAACGACGCCTGCGGCACCGGATCGCCGCTCAGCCGGCCCCAGGCGAACTGCGGTACGAACGAGAGATGCCGGAACGCGGTGATCTCGCCGCCCACCACCACGCGCGAGCGGCGGTAGTCGAAGTTGCTGCCCAGAGCCTGGTCCGCGAACGCCTGGGTGATCTGGGCGCGCAGCGGCAGGAGCGGCAGCCGCAGCGCGGCGTTGAAGGCGATCTCGCGCGTGCGGCCGAAGGTCGCCGCCAGATTGCCGGTCGCTTCCGGCGGCCGGTGGAACAGGTTCCAGAGCGTGGTCACCGGCAGCGGCGACTCCAGGCGGTCGCGGAACTCGAGCCCCGCGTGCCATTCGGCGCCGTCGGCGTCGATGCCGACCGAGTATCCGTCGCGCCGCAGGTAGTTCCGGGTGTCGTCGCCGGAGAGGAGTGCCCGGAGCGCCGCGACCCGCCGCTCGGAGTTGTCCCGGTCCAGCCCCTCGGTGCGGCGGCCTCCGGAGGCGCGCAGCCGCCAGCTGACGTCACGCAGCCGCGTGCCGATCGCGAGCGCCCCGCCGCCCAGCCAGTCGTGCGAGCGGCTGGTGCGCGCGAGGTCGCCGCGCACCGACCAGCGGCCGACGCGGCTGTTCACGCCCAGCGAAGCGCCGAAGAGTGCGCCATCGACCCGCTGGAAGCCGGTCACCGGTCCGTAGGAGACGCGCCGGCGCGAGCGCGGGCCGTACCACGGCTTCTCGAGTCCGGCGGCGAGCGCGCTGTCGAGCCCCGCGGTGTCGACGGGGGCGTCGATGAGCCCGAAGTAGCGGTCGGTCGAGTCGGCGAGCTGGCCGAGGAAGCGATGGAGCGACGTGTCGGCCGGCGCGCCCTCCTGGGCCGGGAGCTGGGCGGGGGCGAACGCCGCCACCATGACCGCGACGCACAACCATGCTCGCGCGCTCACGGCTTCACCGCCTTGGTGAACATGGCGTCGTCGATGCCCTGATTGATCCGGTAGTCGTCGAACTGGACCGCGATGTCGAACGCACGCCCGAAGCGCGGGATCGGCACGGTGAACGTGGCGCGCATGATGAGGCGCTTGAGCACCCAGTAGCCGTCCACCTCCTGGCGCTCGATGATCGCGCGGTCGATCCCCTTGATGATCAGCGGCGTTGGTGAGCGCGTGAAATCCAGCTCCTGGCGCACGATGATGAAGTCGCGCGTATCGACCCACACGATGCCGCCGGGGTCGGGCATGCCGAGCAGCGAGCGGGGCTCGAACGCGATGCGGTAGATGAGATGGTCGCCGAGCAGGTCGCGGCCGACGATGTGGTAGCGGAAGTTCTTCCGTGCCTTCGGCTGGAACGCGAAGTTGACGATCTCCTCGCCGTTGCCGGCGGTGAAGTTCATGTCCACCTCGCCGCGTTTCTTGGGGGGCCGCGCGTCCCAGTGGCGCAGCGTCACGGTGCGCACCTTGTCCTCGCCCTTGCGGTAGACACGGCTCACGCGCTCTGCGAACAGCTTCGGCTTGTCGCTCGCGGGATCGCGCACCACGCGCATCGTGGCGGTGAACACCACGTCCTTGAGCATCGAGTCGCGGCGTGCCTCGCCGCGCGCCACCCGGTCGAGGATCTCGTCCAGCGTCACGCGCGGCGCCCGCACCAGCACTTCGGGCACCTCGGTGTGCATGGTGTCTTCGATGGCGAGCGTCGGGCCCGGAGAGGTGGGCGACGCGGCGAAGGCAGGAGCGGCGGCGAGGACGAGCGCGATCAGGAAGGCGGGCAGGGGCATGGGGTTTCCCGGGGCGCGGGACGCTAGCATCGGTGCGGCGGACCCGCAACAGACCGCCACACGGTCGCCGCAGCCCTGCGACACCGGCTGCGGCCATGTCGTCGTTTAGGCGCTTCCGTCCATCGCTTGTGCAAGAATCCTTCCGGCACGGCGCGTGCAGTCCTCGCCCCGGTGACCGGCCGCGACCGCTCGCGCGACACCGCGCGACGCGCATCCGATGCGTCGCGGACCAGGCATCGTCGAAGGAGGCCACTCATGTTCCGCCGTCTGCCGTGCGCCACGCTGGTGGCGCTGTGCGTTGCGATCCCCGCCGCGAGTGTCCCCGCGCACGCGACCCCGAACGCGTCCGCGGTCTCGGCGTTCGCGCAGCCGATGACCGATCTGCTCGCTCCGGTGGTGAACGTGTCGGCGAGCGGGTCCGAGTTCGCGCAGGCTCCGCCCGACGAGCAGGGCGACCGTTTCGCGAGCGAGTACATACGCGGCACGCGCTACGAATCGCGCTACCGCCCGCGCCGCCGCGGCGACTACTACGATCGCGGCCCGCGGAGGAGCTTTCGCGGCGTGAGCCAGCTCCACGCCGGCTTCCTCGATCCCGAAGGTGCCGCCGATCCCGGCTTCGTGGTGGGATTCCGCGGCGGGCAGCAGGTGGACGACATGATCCAGGTCGGCGTCGGACTCGACTGGCGGAACAAGTCGGGGCGCTCGGCCGAGGTGCTGCGCGAGACCGTGGGCCCGGGTGGTGAAACCGTGATCATCCGCCGCGATCTCTCGCGCTACTCGTCGAACCTCTTCCCGGCGCTCCTCTACCTGCAGGTCTCCGGGCCTTCCAACATGAGCGTCGTGCCCTACGCGGGTGTCGCGGGGAGCTGGCAGGTGCTGTTCCTCCAGGCGGACGACTTCAACACCGGCGAGACCTTCGACGCCACCTACGCCGGCTTCGGCTGGCAGCTCTGGGGCGGCGCCGCGTTCCCGCTCTCCGGCCGCTCGCGGCTGGTGGGCGAGGTGTTCATGAACCAGGCGGACCTGGGCCGCGACGTGTACGACCCGCTGCTCGGCTACGACGTCCACGAGACCGTGAGCACCGATGGCCTGGGCGGGCGGTTCGGCCTGAGCTGGGGCTTCTAGGAGGCACGCGGCTGGCTCCATTGCGCGAGCCTTGCTGCGACGCACGCCGGCCACTCCCGCGAGGGGGTGGCCGCGGCGATTTCGGGCGGCTGGCGGAGCGCGAAACGTCCGGCTAGCATCGCGACCCCTCGAGGAGGTGGCGATGACGCCGGAGGAGTTTCGCAAGTACGGACATCAGGTGGTCGACTGGATCGCCGACTACCGCGCGCGGGTCGACACCCTGCCGGTGATGTCGCGGGTCGAGCCGGGCGCGGTGCGCGCGCAGCTCCCCGCGGAGCCGCCGGAGCAGGGCGAGCCGTTCGAGCGCGTCCTCGAGGATCTCGATCGCACGATCCTTCCCGGGCTCACCCACTGGCAGCACCCGGACTTCTTTGGCTTCTTCCCGTCCAACGGCGATCTCTCCTCCGTGCTCGGCGACTACCTGAGCACCGGCCTCGGCGTGCTCGGCATCCAGTGGCAGTCGGCTCCGGCGCTCACCGAGCTCGAGGAGGTGACCGCCGGCTGGATGCGCCAGATGCTCGGGCTCTCCGGGGCATGGAGCGGCGTCATCCAGGACACCGCCTCGACCTCGACGCTGGTCGCGCTCCTGTGTGCGCGCGAGCGCACCACGCAGCACGCGCAGACGCGCGGCGGGCTCCAGGGGGAGGCGCAGCCGCTCGCGATCTACATCTCGGACCACGCGCACAGCTCGGTCGAGAAGGCGGTGCTGCTCGCCGGCTTTGGGCGCGAGCACCTGCGCCGGATCGGCACCGACGCCGCCTATGCGATGCGTCCCGAGCGGCTCGCGCGCGCGGTCGAGGACGATCTGCGCGCCGGCGTCACGCCCTGTGCGATCGTCGCCACCACCGGCAGCACCAGCACCACCGCGTTCGATCCCATCGAGGCGATCGCGGCGGTGGCCCGCGCGCACGCGCTGTGGCTGCACGTCGACGCCGCGATGGCGGGCTCGGCGATGATCCTGCCCGAGTGCCGCGCGCTGTGGGCGGGCGTCGAGGCGGCGGACTCGCTGGTGCTCAACCCGCACAAGTGGCTGGGGGCGGCGTTCGACTGCTCGCTCTACTACGTGCGCGACCCCGAGCACCTGGTGCGCGTCATGAGCACCAACCCGAGCTACCTCCAGAGCGCCGTCGACGGGCGCGTGAAGAACCTGCGCGACTGGGGCATCCCGCTCGGGCGGCGGTTCCGGGCGCTCAAGCTGTGGTGCCTGATCCGCGAGCAGGGCGTGAGCGGGCTCCAGCGTCGGCTGCGACGCGACCTCGAGAACGCGCAATGGCTCGCGTCGCAGGTGGAGGCGACGGAGCACTGGCGCGTGCTCGCGCCGGTGCCGCTGCAGACCGTATGCGTGCGGCACGAGCCGCCCGGGCTCGAGGGCGAAGCGCTCGAGCGGCACACGCTCGGCTGGCTCGACCGCCTCAACCGCTCGGGCGAGGCCTACCTGACGCCGGCGACGCTCGAAGGCCGGTGGATGGCGCGGGTCTCGATCGGCGCGATCCCCACCGAGCGCGAGCACATCGCGGCGCTCTGGGCGCTCATGCGACGCGAGGCGGAGTCGGGCTAGCGGTAGATCGACTTCACCTGGCCCCAAGTGCGCTGGGACGCCGGGACGACGCCGGCACATCCCAGGGGAATCACCCCACCCTGCCAAGTGATGAAATGCCTGCTGAGCACGGTGGTAATGGCATAGTCGTTTCCGCTGTTGTCGTAAAGCGTGAATCCGTTGAGCACGAGACAGACGTCGACCGTACAGCCGCCGCATGCGTCGGCGCCGACCGTCTTACCGCTCCGGATGCGTATCGCCATCGCATGGTATTCGGTCCCAGGATTCACCTGGGTCGCCCCGCTGCCGGGCACCGCTACCGATCCCACGATCCGCGCGCGATGGACCGGCATGCTGGGTGTATTGGCCGTCACGAGATAGGCGGCGATCCCGGGGGCTTCGCTTCCCTGCCATGGGTCGACACAGGAGCTGGGAGTGAGGGCGGGAGTTGTCAGCTCGAACGACCGACAGCTACCGGCGTTCTTGAACTGCCACCAATCCGGCAAGGTCGCCGAGGCCGCCTCCACATCGATGAACTGATTGCACCCCACGATCTGCGACATCGACTGAGGCGGCTCGAACGACATGTAGATGTCGTGAAACGTGGTGTTGTTGTCGCACGCGAAGTCCCTGTTCATCGCGCCGGAGGTTCCGCAGTCGTTCCAGGAGATGTTAATGCCGCCGGCGGACAGGTCGAGAGGTCCCTGCGTCAGCAGGACGAGGACGATCATCGCCTTCTTCATCAAGATGATCCCTACTACCGGTAGATCGTCTTGAGCCGGCCCCAGGTCTGGCCGTGGGCGTCGGTCGGCGACACCCAGATGCCGGTCACCGAGTTCTCGAAGATCCCGAAGCCCAGCACCGGCAGCCCGAGCAGCTCGGAGACCAGCTTCGAGAACGCATAGTGGGTGGCGGTCGACGCGTAGGTCGAGCCCGGCGCGACCTTGGGGCCCTTGAGCACGGTGAGGATGTGCTGGCTCGCCGTGCCGTCGTCCTCGTCGTAGGTGACGATCAGCACGCCGTTGGGACCGAGCTCGGCGAGGATCTGCGGCACGTTGGCGGCCAGCCACGCGTCCGCGTCGGGAATCCCGCAGCCCGGCGTGAAGTCGTTGTGGGAGTTGTGGCAGTTGTTGGGGACGATGAACGTGAGGTTGGGCAGTGCGTGGGCGGCGAGCACGGCCGCGAGCTCCGAGTAGGGCCGCTCGTTCGAATGATCGATGTTCGAGAAGTGGGTCCAGGGCGCGTGCTTGCGGGTGTAGAGCCCGGAGGTCGCGTCGCCGTCGGCCGAGCACACGGTCGAGCCCGCGACCGGAAGGTTCTCGCTGAACGCGCGCCAGGTGAGCCCGGCCGCCGCGCACGCCGAGCCGAGATTGTCGAACGCGTAGGGCGCCCCGGGTGGCGGGCAGGCGTTGCTGCTGATGCCCAGGGTGTTGCCGGCCCAGATCGCGAAGTAGTTGGGCTGGGACGGACGCGCCACGCCGCGCGCGTTGGTGAGCGTGCCGCCGGAGGCGATCAGGCTCGCCATGTAGGGCTGCACCCGCACCGCGTCGTAGGCCTGGTTCTCCATGATGATGACCACGACCTTGTCGTGGGGCGGCACCTGGGCGGAGGCGGTGCCGGGGGCCAGCGCGACGGCGGCGAGCAGGGTGGCAAGCGCGGCAGGGCGCATATCGGGCGACCTCGGCGGATGGATGGCAGGCTGCTGGAGCGCTACCGCAAGCGGTTGCGGGCCCAAATCCTAGCCTGCGCACGGCATGCGCCGCCAGCGAAGAATCGCATTTGCGGCGGGCGGTGCCGAGTCGCCGCTACTTGACCACCACGACGCGGGTCGCGAGCGACCGGCCACCCTGGCCCAGGCGTACCCAGTAGACCCCGGCCGCCAGCTCGCGCGCCTCCGGGAAGATCACCACGTGCGCGCCGCGCCCGATCCCCGCGAGGTTGCGCCCCAGCACCCGCCGCCCGTGCAGATCCAGGACGTCGATCCTGGCCCCGGTATCGTCCGGGAGCGAGAACGCCACCGCGAAACCCTCCCGCGCCGGGTTGGGCCGCACCGCCCCGATCGCCCAATCGACGCGTACCGGAACCTCGATGCCGACCGAGGCGCTGGTCTCGTTCGCTCCCAGGTCGGGCGCCGGCCCCGCGTAGGGCGGGGCGACAATCGTATTCCCGTTCCACACGATCGACGGGGCGCCCTCATCGATCGCCGGGCTGCCGGGCTGGAGGTTGTAGTTCGCGTCCAACAGCGGGTTCTGGAACACGCTGCTGGCGGCGTTGACGTTCGACGACGTGTAGTTCGTGCCGTTGTTCCAGAACCCGTTGTAGGTGACCAGCGAGCTGCCCGACACGCGCTTCACCCCGATCTGCGCGCAGTTCACGATGATGTTGTTCATGACCAGCATGTTGTCGCCGCCGGTGATGCCGTGCGGGTTGCCCGAGAGCGTGTTGCTGATGATCCGCACCTCCTCGACCATCGGCGCGCCCGCCAGGTTCTCGACCGAGTTCCCGTCCGCCATGGTCCCGATGCCCGCGTCGGCATTGTTGACGATCACGTTCTGCTCGATCCGGAACGTGCGCGCCGACGGGCCCGCATAGTCGATGAGCTGGATGCCGTCCTCGCCGGCCCCCGAGATGTGGTTGTCGCGGATGACCACCTCGAGCGCGGGGCCGCTGAAGCCCTGCAGGCGCACCTCGATCCCGTCGTCGCCCGAGTTCTGGATGGTGTTGCGCTCGATCACCGGGTCGCTGTTGTCGTCGGAATCGATGCCGTCGTCGTACGCGTTGTCGAAGAAGCAGTCGCGCACGAAGCCGCCCGCGCCCTCGAAGCTCACCTGGTCGCCGGCGCCGTTGATGAACCGGTTGTTGAGGATGTTCACCCGGCGCGCGAAGTTCACCAGCTGGTAGTCCCCGTTGCGGAAGGTGAGGCCCTTGATGGTGGTGGCGGCGCCCACGCCCGCCTCGATGGTCAGGATCGGCGCGCCGCCGTCGATGATGGTCTGCGAGATGTCGAGGGGATCACCGGTGGTGTGGAAGTTCGAGGCGAGCGTGATCGTCTTGCCCGCGATCGTGAGTCCGCCGGTCCAGGTGCCGCGCGAGACCAGGATCACGTCGCCATTCGAAGCGGCGTTGATGGCGGCCTGGATGGTGGAGTAGTTCTGCGGGACGCGAATCGTGGCTGCGTGACCTTCGGCCGCTGCGTCCAGGCAGGCGACCAGGAGTGCCCCCGCCGTGCGCTGAATCCCTGCGTTTGCCATGAATCCCTCCCTGGCGGGAGGGCGGGCGGCAACGCGGACCCCCGGTGGGTCGCGCGGCCTCCTGTGTGATCGAGTCTATGCCCGTCTCCGAGCGGCACTCCAGAAAAAGATGCGCCCGGATGCATCCGGTAATCACCGGATGCGAGTGACAAGAGGTGATCAACGCGGAGAGGTCAGCTCTCCCCGGGGAGAGTCATCCGTTCCGGAACGGGTGACTTGGTTGCGCACTGTCAACGCCGGACACAGGGCGCAAGTCCCGATGGGCGCGCCAGGTCTGATTCCAGGTGTCCACGCCGTTGACACTCTCAGGGCCTGGGTGAACGCAGGGACTCGTTCGGCAACTCGCTCCAGAGCGAGTTGAGCTGCGGGCTTACCCGCGCTTGGCGACCTCGGCAGGTCGAGGCACCTCGAGGCTCTCGACGCGCCCGGCGTGGCGGGGAGCCACGGGCTTGCGCCGGAACCGGCGCTGGAAGTCGTCGAGGTAGGTATAGAAAACCGGCGTCACGTAGAGCGTCACGATCTGGGAGAAGGCGAGACCCCCCACCACCGCGAGCCCGAGCGGGCGGCGGGACTCGGCCCCGGCACCCCAGCCGAGCGCGATCGGGAGCGTGCCCACCAGTGCAGCCATGGTGGTCATCATGATCGGGCGGAAGCGGACGCTGGCCGCGGCGAGGATCGCCTCGCGCGGCTCCTTGCCTTCGTTGCGCTCGGCGTCGAGCGCGAAGTCGATCATCATGATCGCGTTCTTCTTGACCAGGCCCACGAGCAGGATGACGCCCACGAACGCGTAGACCGAGAGCTCGGTGCGGAACGCGAACAGGGTGAGCAGCGCCCCAAATCCCGCGAACGGCAGGCCGGAGAGGATCGTGAGCGGGTGGATGAAGCTCTCGTAGAGCACGCCCAGCACCAGGTAGATGACCAGCACCGCGATGATGAGCAGCAGCGCCAGGCCCTGCTGGCTGGCCTGGAACGCCTGCGCGGTGCCGGCGAAGTTGGTGCTGATGTCGGAGGTGAGTGTCTGGCGCGCCGCCGCCTGCACCGCCACGACGCCGTCGCTCAGGCCCACGCCCGGCTTCAAGTCGAACGACATCGTCACCGCCGGGACCTGCCCGGCGTGGTTGACCGAGAGCGCACCGAGCCCGCTCGAGAGCCGGGCCACCGAGCCGATCGGCACCTGCTCGCCGCTGTTCGAGCGCACTGTGAGCAGCCCCAGGGCGGCGGCGTCGCGCTGGTACTGCGGCGCCAGCTCCATGATGACCGCGTACTGGTTGTCGGGCGTGAAGATGGTCGAGACCTGCCGCGAGCCGTAGGCGTAGTAGAGCGTCTCCTGGATCCGCTCGGGCGTCACCCCGAGTTGGGCGGCCCGCTCGCGGTCGATGTCCACCCGCACCTCGGGGTTCTTGATCTGGAGGTCGCTGGTGACGTTGTCGAGCGCGGGCACGTTGCGCAGCCGCGCCTCCAGCCGGGTCGCGTTGTCGTAGAGCGAGGGGATGTCGGTGCCCTGGAGCGTGAACTGGTACTGGCTCTTCGCCGAGCGGCTGCCGATCCGCACCGGCGGCGGGTTCTGGAGGAACACCCGCATGCCCGGCACGGTGTTCAGCTTGGGCGTGAGCTGGCGGATGAGCTGGTCGGCGCTCAGCGAGCGCTCGTGGCGCGGCTTGAGCCGGATGTTGAGCCGGCCCTGGTTGCCCGAGCCGCCGCCCGGCCCGCCGCCGATCGACGACATGAACCCGGCCACGTTCGGATCCTTCTGAACGATCGCGGCCACCGCCTGCTGGTGGCGCACCATGGATTCGAACGAGGTGCCCTCGGCGGTCTCGGTGGTGCCGGTGATCTGCCCGATGTCCTCGCTGGGGATGAAGCCCTTGGGCACCAGCATGAACAGCCCCGCGGTGCCGAGCAGGATGGCGAGCGAGAAGACCAGCGCCACCCGCCGGTGGTTCATCACCCACGCCAGCGAGTTCTCGTAGAAGTGCAGCGTGCGCTGGAAGCCGTTCTCGACCACCTGGTAGAAGCGGCCGTGGCGCTTGTCACGCTCGGACTTGAGGAAGCGGCTGCACAGCACGGGCGTGAGGGTCAGCGAGACGAATCCCGAGACCAGGATCGCCACGCCGATCACGATCGCGAACTCGTGGAACAGGCGGCCGAGCAGGCCGCCCATGAACATGACCGGGATGAACACCGCCACCAGCGAGATGGTCATCGAGAGGATGGTGAAGCCGATCTCGCGCGAGCCGTCCAGCGCCGCCTGCATCGGGCGCTTCCCCATCTCGATGTGACGGACGATGTTCTCGAGCATGACGATCGCGTCGTCGACCACGAAGCCGACCGCGAGCGTGAGCGCCATGAGCGAGAGGTTGTCGAGGCTGAACCCGAGCGGCTTCATGACCGCGAACGTGCCGACGATCGAGAACGGCAGCGCCAGGCTCGGGATGAGCGTCGCCGAGAGGTTGCGCAGGAACAGGAAGATGACGATCACCACCAGCACCAGCGCGATGATGAGCGTCATCTGGACGTCGGTGACCGAGTGGCGGATCGAGACCGAGCGGTCGTTCAGCACCTCGAGGTGGACCGTGCTCGGGATCTGCGGGCGCAGGCGCGCCACCAGGTCATGGACCGCGTCGGCCACCGCCACCGTGTTGGTGCCGGGCTGCTTCTGGATCGCCAGCACGATCCCGCGCCGGCCGTTGAACCAGCTCGCCTGGCGGTTCGACTCGACGTCGTCCACGATCGCTCCGAGGTCGCCGAGCCGCACCGGCGCCCCGTCGCGGGTGGTGATGACCAGGGTCCGGAACTCCTTCGCGTTCTGGAGCTGGCCGTCGGACCGGATGGTGAGCGCCTTCTCCGGCCCCCACAGCACGCCGGTCGGCAGGTTGACGTTGCCGCTGCCGATCGCATCGGCGACCTGCTCGAGGCCCACGCGCCGCGAGGCGAGCGCCTGCGGATCGAGCTGGGCGCGCACCGCGTACTTCTGCGAGCCGAACACGTTGACCTGCGCCACGCCGCTGACCGTCGAGATGCGCTGCGCGAGGAAGTTCTGTGCGTACTCGTCGAGCATCGGCAGCGGCAGCTGGTCCGAGGTGAGCGCCAGGAACAGGATCGGCGAGTCGGCGGGGTTCGACTTCTGATACGAGGGCGGCAGGATGCCCTGCGGGAGCTGCCGCTGGGTCTGGGCGATCTGGGCCTGCACGTCCTGCGCCGCCATGTCGATGTCGCGGTCGAGCGTGAACTGGAGCGTGATGTTCGTGGAGCCGAGGCTGCTGACCGAGGTCATCTGGTCGAGCCCGGCGATGGTGGAGAAGCGCTTCTCGAGCGGCGTCGCCACCGCCGAGGCCATGGTCTCGGGCCCCGCGCCCGGCAGGTTCGCGCGCACCGTGATCACCGGGTAGTCCACGTTGGGCAGGTCGCTCACCGGGAGCTGGCGGTAGGCGATCACGCCGAACAGCAGGATGCCGAGCATCACGAGCGTGGTGGCGACCGGCCGGTGGATGAAGGGTGCCGACATGCTCATTTGCCGTCTCCTCGCGCCGCCCGCTGGGTGCGGGTTCCGGCGCCGGGTGCTTCGCCGCCTCCGCCCGCCCCGCCCGATGATGCCATGCCCGGCGCGTTGCGGATCTGCGCCCGCGCCCCGGGCGAGAGCCGCACCTGACCGTCGGTGACCACCGTCTCGCCCGCCTGGACACCGCTCGCGATCACCGTCATCTCGCGCCAGGTGCGCTCGATCGTGACCTTGCGCACCTCGACCGTGGTGTCCGCCTTGACGACGTAGCAGAAGTCGCCCTGCTGCGAGTTGGTGACCGCCGCGGTCGGCACCACGATCGAGTTCGGGCGCTCGAACAGGTTGAGCCGCACGCGCACGAACTGGCCGGGCCACAGGCGGCCGTCCTGGTTGGGCGTCTCCGCCTTGAGCAGCAGCGTGCCGCTCGCCCCGTCGACCGCGTTGTCGATGAACGCGAGCCGTCCCGGGATCCACAGCGAGTCGCCGCCGGGCGCGATCTCGACCCGCGGCGTCTGCTTGCGCGGCCGCCGCACCTCGGCGAGCGCGTCCTGCCCGACCGTGAACCGCACCCGGATCGGGCGAATGGTGTTGATGGTGATGAGCGGTGTGGCGTCGTTGGCGCGCACCAGGTCGCCCACGTTCACCGAGAGGCTCCCGGTCTTGCCGCCGATCGGGGCGCGCACCGTGGTCCGGGCCAGGTCGAGACGCGCGCTCGCGTGCGCCGCGGAATCGCCGCTCACCGTGGCGACCGCGGCGGCGGCAGCGGCGCGCTTGCGCTGGAGCTCGTCCGCGGAGATCACCTGCTTCTCCGCGAGCGTCTCCGCGCGCTTCGCGTCGAGCACCGCGGTCTCGGCCTGGGCGCGGCTCCGGGCCAGCGCCGCGGCCGCCGACGCCACCTCGGCCTGGTAGGGGCGCGGATCGATCTGGAACAGGACCGCGCCCGCGTTCACCTCGGCGCCTTCCCGGACCGTCACCCGGGTCACGAGCCCGCCCGTCTGGGCCGTGACCCCCGCGGACTGGATGGGCTCGACCGTGCCGGTGGCATCGATCTCGAACGGAACGCTGCGCTGCTCGGCGAGCGCCACCGCGACCGGCACGCGCTGGGGCCCGCGGGC
>DATEMP010000276.1:0-13804 GCA_035275545.1 Candidatus Eiseniibacteriota bacterium
GGCAGGGTCACTTCGTGTCCCATGGACTTGGCCTCCACCCCCTGATGGTAAGGGACCAGCGGCGTCTCGTCCTTGCCCCAGGCTGCCTCTTTCAGCTGAGGACCGATGATCCCGAACGCCGCCTGGAGCGCCGCCTCGGGCGCGCGGGCGAGATCGCCGACCGTCATGATCGCCATCGACTGCATGCGCGCGCCGAGCTGCGGGCCCACGCCCCACATCGCCTGCACCTCGCGCGGCCAGAACGCGCGGCGGAACGCCTCCTCGTCGAGCACCGTGAGCCCGCTGGGCTTCTCGAGCCCGGCGCCCATCTTGGCAATCAGCTTGTTGGGCCCGACCCCGATCGACGCGGAGAGCCCGAACGTCTCGGCGATCCGCCGCTGCAGATCGCGCGCGATCGTTTCCGCTTCGGCGAGCGTTCCTCCCGCCCGGCCCACGGCGAGGAACGCCTCGTCGACGCTGAACGGCTCGACGTCGGGCGTGATGGTGAGATAAAGCTGGAGCAGGGCGAGCGAGATCCCCACGTACTTCTCGGGATCGCCCTCCACGTAGTGGGCCTCGGGGCAGAGCCGCCGCGCCTCCTGGAGCGGCATGCCGGCGCGCACCCCGGCGGGCCGCGCTTCGTAGGAGGCCGCGGTCACCACGCCGCGCCGCCCGGGATCCCCGCACACGATCACCGGCTGCCCGCGCAGGTGCGGATGGTGCGCCTGCTCGACCGAGGCGAAGAACGCGTCCATGTCGACCAGCAGGATCACGCGCGGAGCGCTCACGAAGCGCTCCACGCCCGGCTCAGGATCCAGCGCGGCACGCGCGGGTCGTAACACAGCTCGTAGGTGTCCGAACCGTGGCTCTCGACCGAGAAATACCGCAGCACCGCGCTCCCTTCCCGGCGCTTCCACTCACCCGTCACCCGGCGCACGCGGATCACCCGCCCCTGCCAGCGAAAGCGCAGCGGCTGCACGCGCCCATCGACGAACGCCGTGAGCACGTCGACGGGATCGCTCAGCGACTCGAAGGTCATGGTCCTGGCACCGGAACCCAACCTAGTGCACGGATGTGCACCGGACAAGCCCAAAAAAGCCGGGCTAAGTCCGCATGCATTGGGCGACGAAAAGCGCGATCAGGGTCCCTGTGACACCCAGGGCGATCAGCCGGCGGAGCCATCGGGAGCCCGTCGAGGAGCCCTTGGCGACCGGCTCGAGGGCGACCGCCACCTGGGCAGTCATGACCGCCTCGGCGATGCTGCGCGCCGCCGCGCCCGGGACGTGCACCTCGGTGCCGCAGTAGAGGCAGCGGCCCGCCTTGAGCACCGACAACGGCCGGTGGCAATGGGGGCAGGTGGCCTTGGGATCCGGCCGGGCAGGGGTCGGGACCGCGCGTATTCCCATCCCGCGAATATCGGCCCGGCGGGAAAAGCGCTTGAGTCAGGCCGCGGGGGCGGCGGGCGCGCTCCGCTTGAGGTCCAGGACCCGGCGCAGCACGCTCAGGAAGGCGCTCCCCAGCATGATCACCGCACCCGCCCACACCAGGTTGATGAGCGGCTTGGTGCTCACCTCGACCGCCAGCACCGACGCCGAGGCGGTGCGCCCCATGCCCGGCACCTCGATCGCCACGCGCCCGGTGTTGGGATCCACCGAGACGATCTGCACCGACCCGCCCCCGGGCAGGTAGTCGGGGATGCTGTTCGGGATGCCGCTCTGCATGTTCATCTCGAGCACCGGCCGCACCGGCACGGTGCGCCCGCCGATCTCGACCCGCATGCGCGCCGCGACCCGCACCAGGTCGGTCCCCATCTGGCGGTCGAAGTCGACGAACGTGTAGTGCACCTGGCCGATCTGCTTGGTCTCGCCCTTCTCGAACCACACGCCCCGGCCGCCCTCATCCTCCCCGGCCACGTCGAGCGGGGAGATGTAGATGTCGTGGGTGAGGAACCGCTCGATGTGCGGCTTCTTCATGTAGCCCTGGTTGAACTCGCTCCAGAACATGTAGGGGCTGGCCTCGAAGCGACGCTCGGGCGCGTTCACGGCGATCAGCGCGTGGTCCTTGCCCTCGCGGTCCTGGCGCATGCCCTCGAACTTGAGGCGGTAGCCGAGTGCGGCACGCTCCTGGCCCTCGGGGAGCTGGACCTGCGCCGAGCGCCCGTAGTTGGACGAGGCGATGATCCCGATCAGCAGCACCGCGGCCCCGAGGTGCCCGAGGAAGGCGACCCCGTGCTTCCATCCCGCCCGGAACCCGCGGATGGTGACCACGAGATTCGCCGCCAGCGCGAACCCCGCGCCGAACAGCACCGCCATCGGCATCGGCTCGCGCACCCCGACCGCGACCGCGCCCAGGGTGATGACCAGCGCGGCGATCAGCGCCGGGAACGCCGCCTTGAGGAACGGCTGGGTCTCCTGCTTGCGCCAGCGCATGAGCGGCGCCACGCCCAGCAGCAGCCCCATCGCGATCGCGAGCGGCGCGTTCACCAGGTTGTAGTACGAGGTCTGCACGTTGGAGGGCGGCCCGAACAGCCGGGTGATGAGCGGCGCGCTCATGCCCACCGCGGTGAGCGCGCACATCAGCATGAACACCAGCTGGCCGAGCCACATCATGGACTCGCGCGAGAAGCTGCCGAGCGGCGCGACCGGGCCGGGGATGTCGCGGATCCGCATCAGCAGGCCTCCGTAGCCCACGATCAAGATCAGGAACAGGAACGAGAGCAGGAATCCGTTGAGGCCCAGGTTGACGAACGAGTGGACCGAGAAGTCCGCGAGCACGCCACTGCGGGTGAGGAACGAGGCGTAGAGCACCAGGACGTACGAGGTGACGGCGAGGAAGAAGTTGGTGCGCCGGAGGCTCCCGGTGACGCGCTGCACCAGGAGCCCGTGCAGGAGCGCGATGTTCGAGAGCCAGGGGATCAGCGAGCCGTTCTCGACCGGGTCCCAGCCCCAGTAGCCGCCCCAGCCCAGCACCTTGTAGGCCCACACGCCGCCCATGATGAATCCGGTGGCGAGGATCGCGACCGAGAACACACACCAGGGCAGCACCACCTTGACCCAGCCGTCGTAGTCGCGGCGCACCAGGGCGGCCATCGCGATCGCGAACGGCACCACCAGCGACGAGAACCCGGTGAACAGGACCGGCGGGTGGATCGTCATCCACGGGTCCTGGAGCAGGGGGTTCAGCCCCTGGCCGTCGAGCGGCACCCGGCCGCCCGGGAAGGTGAGGAACGGGCCGCGCATGACCGTGACCAGGGCGAGCATCACCAGCGGCAGGTTGAGGAACACCATCGCCGGCGCGGTGAGCGTGTGCTTGAGCCGCATGAGCACGAGCCCGAGCGTGCAGGTGACCAGTGCCCACAGGAGGAAGGTCCCCTCCTGCCCGCCCCAGAACGCGGCGTACACGTAGCGCGGCGGCATGGCGCGCGAGGAGTACGAGGCCACGTACTGGAACTGGAACTGGTGGTTGAAGAGGATCCACCAGAGGAACCCGGTCGCTCCCGCGAGCGCCGCCCACTGGACGCGGTAGGCGATCCGCGCCGGGCGCCACGCGCCCGCGCGGCCGCCGGCCGCGGCCATGAAGGCGAGGCCGGCCACCAGCGAGGCGAGGAACGCGATCCAGGAGAGGATCTGTCCCAGGTTCAAGAGGTTCTTCCCGCCTTCTCCGCTTCCGCCTGGTATTTGGAGGGGCACTTCACCAGGAGCTGCTCGGCAGTGAACTTGCCGTCGTGATAGCGGCCGATCGCCACGATCGAGGTGGCCTGATCGAAGTTGCCGGGAATCACGCCGTGGTACTCGATGGGCAACACTTCGCCCTTGGCGTCGCGCAGGCGGAAGCTCAGGAACTGCTCGGTTTCCTTCATGACGTACTGCTTGTCCGCGAGCACGCCGTTGACCTGCACCAGGCCCGGTGACCGCCGCGCCTCGGCGAACGAGATGTAGGGCGTCACGGTCTTGTTGAAGCTCGTGACCCCGACCGCCACCGACGCGATCACCAGCGCCAGCGCCAGAAGCAACTTGAGGTTCATCGTTTCTCCAGTTCGCGGATGCGGCGCTCGAGGCGCACGAGGTAGAGCCACAGCATCAGCCAGCCGAGCAGCACCACGGTGAGCACCACCGCATTCCCGGCCACAGCATACCTCCCCGCGGTCTCGGCCGCGTTCAGGTTTCGTCCAGCCGGCTCTCGATGCGTGCAACCCGCACGCGCAGCGACTGGATCCAGAAGAACAGCCCCGTGAACCCCAACAGCATGGCAAAGAACACGATGCGGATGCGCGGGTCCATGTCCAGCTTGCCGCGCGGGTTGATGATCGGGTCGGGATGGAGCGAGAAGTAGATGCGCGGCACCACGAACATGAGGAACGGCACGCTCACGAACGCCACCGCCGAGTAGATCGCGGCGAGCCGCGCCCGCCGCGCGGGCTCGTCGATCGCGGCGCGCAGCGCCAGGTACGCGGCATAGATGAGCAACAGGAAGAAGATCGAAGTCTCGCGCGGATCCCAGTTCCAGTACGAGCCCCACATCGCCTTGGCCCACAGCGAGCCGCTCACCGTCGCCAGCACGCAGAACAAGATTCCGATCTCGCTCGCGGCCGCCGCCTGGTGGTCGTGCTCCATGCGCCGCCGCTTCAGATACAGCAGGCTGTGCACCATCGACCAGCCGAGCGCAAGCACCGTCACCCAGGCGGCGGGGATGTGCATGTAGAGCACGCGCGTAGTCTCGCCCAGCACCGGCACCAGCGGCGCCCACAGGAAGGCTGCCAGCATCCAGCCCGCGATCCAGGCGAGCAGCGCGATCCGCGCGATCACGGTCTCAGTCCTCCCACAGGTGGTCGTAGAGCACCAGGCTCGCCGCCAGGAGCGCGACCGCGTACGCCGCGAGCAGCCGTGCCTCGGCCCCGATCGGTCCGCCCACCCACTGCGAGCGCATCCCGCCCACCGCCGCCGCGAGCACCGGGAGCAGGATCGGCAGCGACACGCCCGCGAACAGGGCGCCACGGCCGCGGGTCTGCGAGATCACCGCCCCCACCAGCGTGGCGGCGGCGGCGAGCGCCACGCTCCCGAGCCCGAGCAGCGCCAGGAACGCGCCCCAGCGGGGCGGCGGCGCCGCCATGAGGGTGAGGAAGAGCGGCACCGTGACCGCCTCGATGGTGAGCAGGAACACCAGGTTGAAGAGCAGCTTGCCGAGCGCGATCGAGGTCGGCGAGGCGCTGAGCCGGAGCAGCGTGAGCGTGTGGCCTTCGACCTCGCGCACGAACGCGTGGCTCAGCGAGGCGAGCGAGGCGAACAGGAGCACGATCCACAGCAGCGCCGAGAGCAGATCGGGACGGTCGCTCATGCGCCCCACCGCGAAGCTCACGGCGGTGAGCGTCGTGATGGCGAACAGCAGGGCCGCGTTGAGGCCGTAGCGAGTGCGCCACTCGCTGCGGCACTCTTTACGCAGGATGGCCCAGACCGCGGCCGCGGAGCTCGATCCTCTGCTCGGCAATTCTCCACTCCCTCTCGTCGTTGGTGGCGATCAGCACCAGCGTGGTCCGGCGCACCTCGTCGATCAGGCGCGCGAGCATCGCCCGGCCCTCGTCGTCCAGGTGTCCGCCCGGCTCGTCGAGCAGCAGCACCGGCGGGCGGTCGAGCAGGGCGAACGCCAGCCGCAGCCGCTGCTTCATCCCCGAGGAGAGCTCGCCGACGCGATCCGCGCCGCGTGCCTCGAGCCCGACGCGTGCGAGCGCCTCGCGGGCCGCGGAGGCGGGCGACGCCATCCCCCGCGCCTCGGCGACGAACGTCAGGTTCTCGGCGGCGCTCAGCTCCTCGTAGAACGCGAGCTCGGGGGTCGCGTAGCCCACCCAGCGCCGGCGCTCCGCGGGCGCCACGGTCTTCCCGGACACGGTGAGCGTGCTCTGCCCGCGGTTCGCGCGCAGCAGGCCCGAGGCGATCCGGAGCAGCGTGCTCTTGCCCGACCCGTTGGGTCCGGTGACCGCGGTGACGCCGGGCGCGGCGAGCCGGAAGCTCACCGGCTCGAGCCCGATGCGCCGCCCGTAGCGGTGCGCCAGCTCCTGCGCCTCGAAGGTCGCGGCGTCGGCGGCGGCCGGGGCTTCGAGCACCGCGCTCATGCCGCACCGGGCGTGGGCGAGGCGGCGATGCCGTCGATGAGCTTGATGAGCTCGGGGAGGATCCGCTCGCGCGCCTCGGCGCGGGTGCCGCGCAGCTGCACGCCCGCGGCGTGGACGTGCCCCCCGCCGCCCAGGCGCGAGCACACCTGGTCGATCGACACGCGCCCGGTCGAGCGCAGGCTCACCTTCACCTTGCCCGCCTCGACCTCGCTGAACAGCGCCACCACCTCGACGCCGGCGATGGTGCGCGGCATGTCGACCAGCCCGTCCGTGTCCGCGCCCTCGAGGTGATGGCTCTGGAACTGCTCGGGCTTCGCTTCGAGCACCACCAGCCGGCCCTCGGCGAGCAGCTCGAGCGCGCTCAGCACCTCGCCGAAGAACCGCAGGCGCTCGGCCGAGGCGTGCGAGTGCACCTGGCTGTGGAGCCGCTGCGGATCGAGGCCGTGCGACAGCAGCTCCGCCGCCATGCGGTGGGCATGCGTGTCGGTGTTCGAGTACTTGAACGAGCCGGTGTCGGTCATGAGCGCCACGTAGAGCGCCTCGGCAATCTCCGGGGTGATGGGCTCGCCGCTCTCGCGGATCAGGTCGTAGAGGATCTCGCCGGTCGCCGAGGCCTCGGGCTCGATCACGTTCACCTGGCCGAAGCCCTGCGCGTGCGTGACGTGGTGGTCCACCACCGCCACCGGCGTCGGGTAGCGGTCGAGGTAGGGCGCGAGCCGCCCGATCCGCTGCTTGTTGCTGGTGTCGAGCACCACGATCGCGTCCGCCTCGGTGAAGCGCTTCTCGGCGACCTCCGGCTCGTAGGCCTCGAAGGACACGTGACGGGCGAGGAACGCGAACGCGGGCGGCAGCACCGAATCGTTGAGGATCCGGATCTCCTTGCCGCGCCGGGCGAGCCACAGGGCGAACGCCACCTCGCTCCCCAGGCCGTCGCCGTCGGGATTGATGTGGGTGGTGAGCAGGAAGCGGCGGTGGCGGCCCACGAAGTCGTGGAACGCGGCACGATCGGCGCTCGGCACGGTCACGTGTGCCGTCCCCGCAACGCCACCGCGGTCGGCTCCAAGGCCGGACCGGGTGCGGCGAGCGGCAGCCCGGCGACCTCGCCCAGGAACCAGCGGTGGAAGCGCAGGTCGCTGGTGAGCTCGGGGTGGAAGCACAGGCCCACGATCCTTCCGGCGCGCACGCCCACCGGCTCCTGGCCATGACGGGCGACCACCTCGACGCCCGCGCCGACGCGGGTGATGCGCGGCGCGCGGATGAACACGCCGTGGAACGCCCCACCCACCACCGGCGCCTCGAGTGGGGCGTGGAACGAATCGATCTGGCGCCCGTAGGCGTTGCGCTCGACGGTCACGTCGAGTACGCCCAGCGGCGGCTCCGGCAGGCGCTGGTCGGCGGCGGATCCCACGCCGAGCAGGATGACGCCCGCGCAGGTGCCGAGCACCGGGCGGTTCTTGACGAACGCCTCGAGCGGCGCCCGCAGGCCGGTCGCGGCCAGCAGGCGCAGCATGGTGGTCGACTCGCCGCCCGGGAGCACGATCGCCTGGAGCCCCTCGAGATCGCGCGGCAGGGTCACGCGCACCGCTTCGACGCCGAGCGCCTCGAGCGAGCCGCGATGGCAGGCGAAATCGCCCTGGAGCGACAGCACCCCGACGCGCGGACGCGACACCGGGCTCACCACCCCCGCTTCGCCAGCTGGTGTTCCTCGGGGATCGATTCCATGGACACCCCGCGCATCGGGCTCGGCAATCCCTCGCTCACCTCGGCGAGCAACTCGGGGCGGTTGTAGTTGGCGACCGCCTTGACCATCGCCTGGGCGACCTGGAGCTGCTGCTCGCGCGCCTTCTTGGGCTCCTGGTCGAGGCCCACCTCGAAGATCCCCGAGCCCACGAACACCGCCTCGGCGCCCAGCAGCATCATCAGCGCCGCGTCGGCGGGGGTGGCGCAGCCGCCGGCGGCGAAGTTCGGCACCGGCAGCTTCCCGGTGCGCGCGATCTGCCGCACGATCTCGAACGGCGCCCCGAGCGACTTGGACTCCGCCATCAGCTCGTCCTCGCGCAGGGTGGTGAGCTTCTTGATGCCCTTCTGGACCGCGCGCATGTGGCGCACCGCCTCGACCACGTTGCCGGTGCCGGCCTCGCCCTTGGTGCGGATCATCGCCGCGCCCTCGCCGATCCGGCGCAGCGCCTCGCCCAGGTCGCGGCAACCGCACACGAACGGCACCTTGAAGTCGTGCTTCCAGACGTGGTGCTCCTCGTCGGCGGGGGTCAGCACCTCGCTCTCGTCGATGAAGTCCACGCCCAGCGCTTCCAGGACCTGCGCCTCGGCGAGGTGGCCGATCCGGCACTTCGCCATGACCGGGATCGAGACCGACGCCTCGATCTCCTTGATGAGCCGCGGATCGGACATGCGCGCGACGCCGCCCTCCCGGCGGATGCGGGCCGGGATGCGCTCCAGCGCCATGACCGCAGACGCCCCGGCTTCCTCGGCGATCCGCGCCTGGTCCGGGGTCATGACGTCCATGATCACGCCACCCTTCAACATCTCCGCCAGCCCGACCTTGAGGCGGAACTGATCCGCGTTGCTCATCTCACCCTCCTTTCAGGCGCTCGCGCGCCGGACATCCGATGCGCGGGCCCCTGCGGGTGCGCCCAGCGCGCGCAAGCGCTCGACCACCTCCGCCGTGGTCGCGACCATGCGCTCCACGTCGGCTTCACTTGTCTCCTCGCCGAGCGAGAACCGCACGCTCGCATGCGCGTCCTCGGGACCGAGCCCGAGCGCCAGCAGCACGTGCGAGGGCCCGGGCGTCGCCGCGCTGCACGCCGAGCCGGTCGACACCGTGATGCCGGCGAGATCCAGCTCGTGCAGCACCGCCTCGCCGTCCACGCCCTCGAACCGCACGTTGACCACCCCCGGGAGCCGCGGCGCGCCCTCGCCGTTCAGGCTCGCACCCGGCACGCGCTCCCGCAATCCCGCGAACAGGCGCTCGCCGAGCATCGCGATCCGCCGCGGCGTCTCCGAGCCGAGCGTGCGCCGCGCCCGCACCGCCGCCGCCCCGAGCCCCACGATCGCCGGCAGGTTCTCGGTGCCGGCGCGTCGGGAGCGCTCCTGGTGGCCGCCGTGGACCTGCGGCTCGATCCGCACCCGGCGCCGCACGTAGAGCGCCGCGGCGCCCAGCGGCCCGTGGAACTTGTGCCCGGCGAGCGAGAGCAGGTCGACTTCGAAGGTGGTGACGTCGACCGGCAGCTTGCCGACCGCCTGGATCGCGTCGGTGTGCATGCGCGCCCCCACGCCATGGGCGAGCCGCGCGATATCGGCCACCGGCTGGAGGGTGCCGATCTCGTTGTTGGCGAGCATCACCGAGACCAGCGCCACGTCCGGGCCGAGCGCCGCCTCCACCCGCGCCGGGTCGACCACCCCGTCGCTCGCGACCGGGACGATCGTGAGCGCAGCGCCGCGCGCCTCGAGGTGGCGCGCGGTCTCGAGCACCGAGGGATGCTCGATCGCCGAGATCACGATCCGCCGCCGGGCATTCCCGCCGCCGCGCACCGCGTCCTGCGCCAGCGCCGCCAGGGTGCCGGCCAGCGCCAGGCCGTTGGCCTCCGAGCCGGTGGCGGTGAGCACGATCTCTTCGGGTGACGCACCGATCAGCTCCGCGACCCGGGCACGTGCCGCCTCGATCGCCTCGCGCGCCGCCTCGCCGCGGCGGTGGACTGAGGATGGATTGCCGAAGCGCTCGCCCAGGAACGGCGTCATCGCCGCGGTCACCTCGGGCGCGGGCCGGGTGGTCGCCGCGTGGTCGGCGTAGATCTCGCGACGGGCCGGGCTCATGACGCGGGCACTCCGAGCGTGGCACCTACGGTCTGGATCGAGATGCGCTGCGCGAGATGGCCGGCGATCTTCGCCAGCGCCCGCCCGTGCAGGGAATCCGGATGCGACAGCACCACCGGACGGCCCTCGTCGCCGGCCGCGCGCACCTCGCTGTGGAGCGGGATCGCGCCCAGGAACGGCAGGCCCATCGCCAGCGCCCGCGCCTCGCCGGTGCCGGTGTTGAAGATCTCGTGGCGCGCGTCGCAGTTCGGGCACACGAAGTAGCTCATGTTCTCGATCACGCCCAGCACCGGGACCGAGAGCTTGCCGAACATCGCCACCGCCTTGACCGCGTCCTCGATCGACACGGTCGAGGGGGTGGTCACGATCACCGCGCCCGCCACCCAGGTCTGCTGGATGAGCGAGAGCTGGACGTCGCCGGTGCCGGGCGGCAGGTCGACCAACAGGTAGTCGAGCTCGCCCCAGTCCACGTCGTGGAGGAAGCTCTTGATCGCGCCGTGCAGCATCGGGCCGCGCCACACCACCGCTTCGCCCTGGTCGACCAGCAGGCCCATCGAGATGAACTTGAGGCCCCACGCCTCGACCGGGAGGATCTTGCCGTCGCGCTGCGAGGGCTGCCGGTGCACCCCCAGCATGCGCGGCAGGTTGGGCCCATAGATGTCGCCGTCCAGGAGCCCCACACGTGCACCGCTCGCCGCCAGCGACACCGCCAGGTTGGCGGACACCGTGGACTTGCCCACGCCCCCCTTGCCGGCACCGATCGCGATCACCTGGGCGACCCCCGGCAGGGCCTTCCGGTCCGCGGTCGGGTCCTTGGGCTTGCGCATCCGGGAGGTGGTCTTGATCACCACCTCGCGCACGCCCGGAACCGCCCCCACCGCGGCCCGGCAGCTCGCCTCGATCTCGGCCTTGAGCGGGCAGGCGGCGGTGGTGAGCACGACCGTGAACGAGACCTTGCCGTCCGCGACCGCCAGGTCCTCGATCATGCCCAGGCTCACCAGGTCGCGGTGGAGATCCGGGTCCTCCACTGTGGCCAGGGCGGCCATGATCTCTTCGTTTCGCACTGCCGCCATCAGGTTCCTCCGCGCGGGCCGCAGGTCTCCGGGCGCCGAATGGAATTCGGCGGCTCGGGTCGCCTAGTGGGCCTCACGAGAACCCGTTAGATTAGGTTTCGTGCCGTGGGGAGTCAACAAACCCAGTCCACCGACCGGCAGGTTAGCAGACCCACAGGAACCCCCATGAGCCTGCTCCAATCCCCATCGGCCGCCCCCGCTTATCCGGCCCAGCCGCTCGCCCACCTGGACGCGCTCTGGATCCAGGTCGCGGGCACGCTCTGCAACCTCTCGTGCGGGCACTGCTTCGTCTCCTCGGGCCCCGGCAACCACCGCCACGCGCTCATGTCGCGGGCCGAAGTCGCGGCACGGGTCGCCGAGGCGCTGTCGCTGGGGGTCCGGGAGTTCTACTTCACCGGCGGCGAACCGTTCCTCCACCCGGAGCTGACCGCGATCCTCGCCGACACGCTCGCGCACGGGCCGTGCACCGTGCTCACCAACGGCACCCTGCTCACGGAGCGCGTGGTGGCGGCGCTCGCCGGCTTGAGCGCGGCGTCCCGCTACTCGCTCGAGATCCGCGTGAGCCTGGACGGCGATCGCGCCGCCGAACACGACGCGGTCCGCGGGCACGGGAGCTTCGAGCGGGCACTCGCGGGACTGTCGCTGCTCGCCAGCGCCGGGCTGCTGCCGATCCTGACCGTGACCGAGCGCGACGATCGGGCGACGGGGGTGTTGCGCGAGTCGTATCTCGCGCTCCTGCGCTCGGCCGGCGTCACCCGCCCGCGCCTCAAAGTGCTGCCGCTGTTCCGCCTCGGTCGCGAGACCGGGCGATCGCGCGGATACGACGCGGCGGAGACGCTCGCGGACCTGCCGGCCGTGGCGTTCGATCCCGCGCGGCTCCAGTGCGGCACGTGCCGCGCGGTGTCGAGCCGCGGCGTGTTCGTGTGCCCGCTGCTGGTCGACGAGCCCGGCGGCCGCATGGGCGCGCGGCTCGATCAGGCACTCGGACCCTTCACCCTCTCCCACGGCGCCTGTCACACCTGCTACGTGACCGGCATGACCTGCGCGAACGGCTGATGGCGACGCGGCTCGCGGTGTTCGGGGGCGTGTACAGCAACCACGTCGCCCTGCACGCGGTGTTCGATGACATCGCCGGCCGCGGCGCCGATCTCGCGTGGTGCGTGGGCGACCTGGGCGGCTTCGGCCCCCATCCCGACCGGAGTGCCGGGATGCTGCGCGCCTCGGGGCTGCCGATGCTGCGCGGCAACTACGACGACGCGATCGGGCACGAGCGCGACGACTGCGCGTGCGGGTACAGCGATCCGCGCGACCTCGCGTTCGCGCAGCGCTCGTACGACTACACCGTGGCGCGCACGTCCGCGGAGCACAAGCGCTGGATGCGCGGCCTGCCAGAGCAGCTGCGGCTCGAGATCGGCGGCCGGCGCGTGCTGCTCTGCCACGGCTCACCGCGGCGCGTGAACGAGTTCCTCTGGGAGTCCGCGTGCTCCGATACGTTCCTCGAGTGGCTGTGCGACGCGCACGCCGCCGATCTGATCGTGTGCGGCCACTCCGGGCTCCCGTGGTCGCGGTCGCTCCCTTCCGGCCGCCAGGTGGTCAACGTCGGGGCGATCGGCCGGCCCGCCAACGACGGGCGGATCGCCGCGTGGTACGCGGAGATCACCGTGAACGGCTCGGTGGACGTCGAGCTGCGCGCGGTCGACTACGACGCCGAGCCGCTGGCGCTCGAGATGGAGGCGGAGCAGCTGCCGGCCGAGTTCGTGGAGACGATCCGCACCGGCTGGTGGACCACCTGCCTCGAGAACCTGCCGGCCAAGGAGCGCATGCGGGGGCGGCATTGAGGGCGGGAACGCTCATGGAGGCGGCGCTCGAAGCGGCCGAGCAGGCCGGCGCGATCGCGCACGCCTATTTCGGCCGCAGGCTCGCCATCGAGGCCAAGGCCGATGGCTCGCCGGTCACCGAGGCCGACCGGGCGGCCGAGCAGGCCGCGCGCGCGTGGATCGAGGCGCGCTTTCCGAACGACGGCATCACGGGCGAGGAGTTCGGCGACACGCGCCCCGACGCCCCGCGGCGCTGGCTCATCGACCCGATCGACGGCACCAAGAGCTTCGTGCGCGGCGTCCCGCTCTGGGGCTCGATGGTCGCGGTGGTCGAGGGCGACCGGGTGCTGGCGGGCGCGATCCGGTTTCCGGCGCTCCGCGAGCGGATCGCCGCCGCCCCGGGGCAGGGCTGCTGGTGGAACGGGGCGCGCTGCGCGGTGTCGCCGGTCGAGGATCTGGCGCGCGCGACCGTGCTCATCTCCGACGAGCACTTCGATGCGCCCTCCGAGCGCCGGGAGGGCTGGCGCAACCTCACCCGCGCCGCGGGCCTGGTCCGCACCTGGGGCGATTGCTACGGCTACCTGCTGGTCGCGACCGGGCGCGTCGAGGCGATCGTGGATCCCGTGCTGTTCCCGTGGGACGCGGCACCGCTGATCCCGATCATCGAGGAGGCGGGCGGCGTGTTCAGCGACTGGGAGGGCCGGCGCAGCTTCACGACCGGCAGCGCGATCGCGACCAACGTGGCGCTCGCGGATGAAGCGCGGCGCCTGCTTGGCTGTCCCGCGGTCGCCGCCCGCGGCTGATCAGCGCGCGGCTCGCGCCGCCACAGGCTCCCGGTCGTCGGGCACGCCGACCGAGAGATGGGCGAGCAGCAGGCTCCAGTTGTCCTCGTCGCGCTCGCGGTAGACGCCGGTGAACCGCAGCGGCAGCGTCGCCCCGCCCCACTCGGGCGGCGTGACCTCGAGGTTCGCCGCCACCCAGCCCACGCCCCGCCCGCG
>DATEMP010000277.1:0-4731 GCA_035275545.1 Candidatus Eiseniibacteriota bacterium
AGCTCGCCGGGACCGCCACCGCGCTCGCGGCCCTCGGCATCGAGCACGCGTTCGGACGCGACGGCGTGGACCTGCTCGACGGGTGCGACTTCGTGGTGTGGAGCCCGGGGATCCCCGAGACCCACCCGATCGCCGCCGGCGCGCGCGCGCGCGGCATCCCGGTGATCTCGGAGCTCGAGCTCGGCTACCTGGCGGCGGCGGCACCGCTGCTCTGCATCACCGGCACCAACGGCAAGAGCACCACCACCGACCTGGTGGGGGCGCTGGTGCGCGCGGCCGGCCGCGAGGTCGAGGTGTGCGGGAACATCGGGCGCGCGCTGTGCGACGTCGCCGAGAGCGTGGGCCCGTCGGGCCTGCTGGTGGTGGAAGTGTCCTCGTTCCAGCTCGAGACCGTCGACCGCCTGCGGCCGTTCGTCGCCACCTGGCTCAACCTGACGCCCGACCACCTCGAGCGCCACGGCGATCTCGCCACCTACGGGGCGCTCAAGCAGCGCCTGTTCGCGCGCCAGGAGGACACCGACTGGTCGGTGTGGAACGCCGACGATCCCGAGGTCATGGCCCGCCGCACCGGCCGCGCCGCCCCGCTCGAGTTCTCGCTGCGCGGCTCGGTCGCGGAGGGGGTGTGCGTGCACGAGGGGCGCATCACGCTCGCCTGGCGCGGCGGGCTCGAGCCGCTGCTTGAGGCGCGCGCGCTGGCGCTGCCCGGCGCACACAACCTCGCCAACGCGCTCGCCGCACTCGCCACGGTGCTGCCGCTCGAGATCGCGCCCGACACGCTGCGCGAGGTGCTGCGCGGCTACCGGGGCCTCGAGCACCGGCTCGAGCCGGTGGCGACCGTGGACGGCGTCTCGTTCGTGAACGATTCCAAGGCCACCAACGCCGACTCGCTGGCGGTGGCGCTCAAGAGCTTCGACCGTCCGGTGGTGCTGATCGCCGGGGGCCGCGACAAGAATCAGGACTTCGCGCCGCTCGCGCCGCTGGTCCAGCGCGCGGTGCGCCACCTCGTGCTGATCGGCGAGGGCGCGCCGCGCCTCGCCGCGGCGTGGAACGGTGTTCCCGCGACCCGCGCCGGCTCGCTGGCCGAGGCGGTGGAGGCGGGATTCGAGATCGCGCGCAAGGCGGGAGGCGGCACGGTGCTGCTCTCGCCCGCCTGCGCGTCGTTCGACATGTTCGAGGACTTCGAGGACCGCGGCCGCCGCTTCAAGGCGGAGGTCGAGCGCCTCGTCCACCCGGGAGCACGTACATGAGCCGCGGCGATCGCTGGCTGCTGGTCCTGGCCCTGGCGCTCGCGCTGGTGGGCCTGGTCATGGTCTATTCCTCGAGCGCGATCCTGGGCATCACGCGCTACCAGGATCCCAACCACTTCCTCACCCGCCAGCTGGTGCGGGTGGTGCTCGGGCTCGCGGTGCTGCTCGCGTGCGCGCGCCTGCGCCTGCGCTGGCTCGAGCGCCTCGCCCCGTGGTTCGTGGGCGGTGCGGTGGGTCTGCTCATGGTGCTCGAGGTCGCAGGCCACGTCTCGCACGGCGCCGAGCGCTGGCTGAGAGTCGGGTTCCTGAGCATCCAGCCCACCGACCTGGCGCGGCTCGCGACCGTGGTGTTCCTCGCCTGGTGGCTCAAGCGAAACCCGCCCGCCGAGACCGGGTTCGTGCGCGGCCTGCTGGTGCCGCTCGGCGTCACCGCCGGGGTGGCGGGTCTGATCCTGCTCCAGCCCAACCTCAGCAGCGCGGCGCTCCTGGGCGCCACCGGGATGCTCATGCTGTTCGTCGCCGGCACCCGCCTCACCCACCTCGCGGTGCCGCTCGCGGGCGGGGTGGCGGCCGCGGCGGTCGCGCTTGCCACCCACCCCTACATGCTGGGCCGCGTGCGCACCTTCCTGGGCTCGTGGGCGGGCGGCGTGCCGGACGCGCGCGGCGCCGGCTGGCAGCTCGACCAGTCGCTGATCGCAATCGGCTCGGGCGGCTGGCTCGGGCGCGGGCTCGGGGGCGGGCACCAGAAGTACCTGTTCCTGCCCGAGGCGCACACCGACTTCATCTTCTCGATCATCGCCGAGGAGACCGGGTTCATCGGCTCGACCCTCCTGCTCGCGCTGGTGGCGGTGCTCTTGTGGCGCGGCATGCGGGCCGCGGCGCGCGCCTCGGATCCGTTCGCGCACCTGCTCGCCGCCGGCCTCACGCTCCAGATCGGGCTCTACGCGATCGCCAACCTCGCGGTCGCCACCGGCCTGGCGCCCACCACCGGGCTGCCGCTGCCGTTCGTCTCCTACGGAGGCTCGGCGCTGCTGGTCAACATGGCCGCGGCCGGGCTCCTCTACCGGGTGAGCGCGGGGAACGACGAGCGCGAAGCGCTCGCGCGCCAGCGCTGGCGGGAGTCGTCGTGAAGGTCATGATCGCGGGCGGCGGAACCGGCGGGCACGTCTATCCCGGCATCGCGGTGGCGGAGGAGCTCATGCGCCTGCGCCCGACCAGCGAGGTGGTGTTCGTGGGCGGCAAGCGCGGTCTCGAGGCGCACGCGGTGCCCGAGAGCGGCTTCCGGATCCGCTTCATCACCACCCGCGGGTTCCCGCGCCGAGCGTGGTGGCGCTGGCCGTGGGCGGTGCTCGCCAACATCGTCGGGCTGGTGCAGGCGCTGTGGGTGGTGGCGAGCGAGCGTCCCGACGCGGTGCTCGGCACCGGCGGCTACGTGAGCGGGCCGGTGTCGCTGGCCGCCTGGATGCTGGGCCGGCCGCTGCTGCTCCAGGAGCAGAACAGCATCCCGGGGCTCGCGAACCGCATGCTCGCCCGCGTGGCGGACGAGGTGCATCTTTCGTTCACCGAGGCGCGCGCCTACTTCAAGCGCAAGGACAACCTCAAGGTGACCGGCAATCCGGTGCGGGCGCACATCCTGGGTGGCGACCGCTCCCAGGCGCTCGAGACCTTCAACCTCGCCGAGGGCCGGCCCACGGTGTTCGTGTTCGGCGGCAGCCGCGGGGCGCACCGCATCAACGAGGCGACGCTCGAGGCGATGCGGCGCTTGAAGGGCAGGGTCGATCTCCAGTTCATCCTCCAGACCGGGCGCGACGACTTCGACTGGGCCAAGGGGATCGTGGACGGCGAGCAGCTCCCCGCGCGCGTCGTCCCGTTCCTGCGCGACATCCATCTCGCCTACGCGGTCGCCGACCTGGTGGTGTGCCGCTCGGGGGCGATGACGCTCGCCGAGATCGCCGCCTGCGGCACGCCCGCGATCCTGGTGCCCTACCCGCACGCCGCCCACAATCACCAGGAGGTCAACGCCCTCAACCTGGTGGAGCGCGGCGCCGCGGCGATGGTGCTGGACCGGGAGCTGACCGGCGAGCGCCTGGCCAAGGAGATTGCGCACCTGGTCGCGGACCGCCAGACGCTGCGGCGCATGTCGGCGCACGCGCGCATGTTCGCGCGGCTGGACGCGGCCGAGCGCATCGTCCGCAGCATCGAGCGCTGGGCGGCGGGGCGGAACGCGGTGCAGGAGCCGGCGGGCAACGGGGGAGAGAACTGATGTACGGGAGCTCGCACCGCATCCACTTCATCGGCATCGGCGGCGCCGGCATGTCGGGGCTCGCCGAGGTGCTGCTCACCATGGGCTATCCGGTCTCGGGCAGCGACCTCAAGGCGAGCGACGTCACCGAGCGCATCGTGCGGCAGGGCGGCCGGGTGTTCGTGGGCCACGCGGCGAGCAACGTCGAGGGGGCGCAGGTGGTGGTCTACTCGACGGCGGTGCCCGAGGACAACCCGGAGCTCAGGGCGGCGCGCGCCTCGCAGGTGCCGGTGATCGCGCGCGCCGAGATGCTCGCGGAGCTCATGCGCATGAAGTACGGGGTCGCGGTGGGCGGCGCCCACGGCAAGACCACCACCACCTCGCTGGTCGCCGCGGTGCTGGGGCGCGGCGGTCTCGATCCCACGATCGTGGTGGGCGGCCGCCTGCGCGCGCTCGGCGCCAACGCGCGGCTCGGCCACGGGGAGTTCCTGGTCGCCGAGGCGGACGAGAGCGACGGCTCGTTCCTCAAGCTGAGCCCGGCGATCGCGATCATCACCAACATCGACCGTGAGCACCTGGACCACTACGCGGACATGGACGACATCCGGCGCGCGTTCCTGGACTTCGCGAACCGGGTGCCGTTCTACGGCGTGTCGGTGGTATGCGTGGACGACCCCGAGGTGCGCGGCATCCTGCCGCAGATCGCCAAGCGCACCATCCTCTACGGCACGCGCCCCGAGGCGGGCGTGCGCGCGGAGCAGGTCGAGCTCAAGCCCGGCGGCTCGCGCTTCGGCGTGGTCGCGCACGGGATGCGCCTCGGCACGGTCGAGCTGCAGCTCCCGGGGAGCCACAACGTGCTCAACGCGCTCGCGGCGGTGGCGGTGGGACTCGAGGTCGAGGTGGGGTTCGCGCACATCGCCGAAGCACTCGCCACCTTCCCGGGCGTGGCGCGCCGCTTCGAGACCCGCGGCCTGGCGTCGGGCGTGCGGGTGGTGGACGACTACGGCCACCATCCCACCGAGGTCGCCGCCACGCTGGCCGCGGCGCGCGGCCTGGGCGGGCGGGTGCTGGTGCTGTTCCAGCCGCACCGCTACTCGCGCACCGCGGCGCTGCGCCGGGAGTTCGGCGGCTGCTTCGGCGAGGCCGACCGGGTGTGGGTGCTCGACATCTATGCCGCCGGGGAGGCGCCGATCCCCGGGATCTCGGCGCGCACTCTGGTCGAGAGCGCGCGCGAGCAGGGCG
>DATEMP010000278.1:0-19843 GCA_035275545.1 Candidatus Eiseniibacteriota bacterium
AGCCGCGCGAGCGGCAGCGGGCAATCGCCGCGGCACGCGAGCAGGAAGCGCGCGCCCGCGGGGCTGTCCTCGATCAGGCGCTGCAGCCACTGGAGCCCCTGCCGCGCGTCGGCGAGCACGTGCGCGTCGTCGAGCACCACCAGCATCCGCGTGCTCGCGGCACCCAGCTCGTCGAGGAAGCTCGCGGTGAGCAGCGATCCGTCGCGCTCCATGTCGCGCCGTGCCTCGTACAGCCGCCGCGTGCTCTCGCCGAACGGGCGGCGCGCCCGGGACGCGGCCACGAGCAGGCTGCCGAGCAGGTGGGCGGGATCGCGGTCCTCGGGCACCAGGCGGCACCAGAGGAACGCCCGGCCCTTCGCGAGCTGCCCCGCGAGCGTCGTCTTACCGAACCCGGCGGGGGCGCACAGGGCCGCCACCTTCCAGGGCCTCGCGAGGGCGCGCAGCAGCCTGGGACGCGGAATCGGCGGGCGGGCACGTGCTGGCACCGGGCGGGCGGCCATGGGTGGAGGCTAGCCCATGGAACGCAGGTCTGTAAGAGGGCGGTAAGAGGGGGGTCCGATGCTCCTCGCGTCGGCTTCGAGGAAGGCGGCGGGACGGACGGCAAGGAACCCGCAGCCGGGACGGGGCCCCAGCAAGGAGGAGAGGATGGACCCGCTGAAGTCAGGTCTCGTACGCGGCGCCATCGTGGTACTGGCGCTGCTGCCCGTGGCGCACTCCGCACGGGCCACCGTTACCGCCACCCCGGTCGCCCGCGACGGCAATCCCGCCCCGGGCGGCAACGGCACGTTCGGGGGCTACACGACCTACGGCGAGCCGTGCGTCAACGACTTCTCCCAGGTCGCGTTCACCGCGCTGCTCCAGAGCACCTCGGGCGGCGGGACCGACAACGACATCCTGGCGCGCGGCGAGGCCAACGGCACCGTCACCAAGATGGCGCGCGAGGGCGAGCCGATCCCCGACGGTCCGGGACTGTTCGGCGCGCTCCACTTCATCGTCCGCCAGTACGCGATGAACGACTCGGGCCGGATCGCGATCGTGGCGCCGCTCACCGGCACCCCGGGCGGGACCAGCGACAACTCGGCGCTCTACAGCGCGATCACCCCGGGCCTGTGGTGGAAGCACGTCCGGCGCGGCGACATCGCCCCGTTCACGACCTCGCCGTTCAACGGCATCTTCCCGCCCCAGATCAACGATCAGCCGCCCGCGGCGGTCGCGTTCATGGCCAGCCTCGGGACGAGCAGCGTTCCAGGCGTGGTGTACGTCCACCGCCTCGGCCTGCTGAGCCCGGTGAGCTGGGTCACGCAGGTTGCACCCGACGCGAGCGAAGGCGACGGCGTCAACGGCAGCGTGTTCTCCTACCCCGCGGGCGAGCCGCCGGCGCTTCGGCGCAACGCCGCCGAGATCGCGATCTGGGCGCACATGTCGGGCACCACGCTCGCCTCCCGCGACGACGACGGCATCTTCCGCGCCTCGGCGGACGGCTTCTGGGACATGGCGCGCGGCAACCAGGCCGCCCCGGGCGGAGGCACCTACGGCGAGATGTCGTCGCCGGTCTACAACGGCGACGGCATCGCCGCGTTCCGCTCCCCGCTCTACCCCACGTCGGCGGGCGAGATCATCGCCATGGACTGGCCGTTCGGCGGCCAGCTCTGCGCCTTCACCGGCCAGTCGGCGGGCGACGGCAACGGCACGTTCGCGAGCCTCTGGGAGCCGGCCCTGAACGACGCCGAGACCGTGGCGTTCCGCGTGCGCCTCACCGGCACCAGCGGCGGCGGGCTCGACGACATCGCGGTCTACAAGTGCGACAGCCCCTACACGGCGGTCCCCGCCCCCGACGACCAGCTCGCGCGTGAAGGCCAGCCGCCGCCCGAGGGGAACGGCCTGTTCGCGGACTTCGGCACCATCGTCCAGATCAACGCGGCCGGGCAGGTGCTGTTCACCGCCACGCTGCGCTCCACGTCGGGCGGGGCGGCGGACGACCGCGGTCTCTACCTGTGGGACCCGGTGGTCGGGCTGGTGAAGCTGCTGCGCGAGGGCGACGTCATCGACGGGCGCACGGTGCTCGCGTTCTCGACCCTCTCCCAGCGCGACTTCGGCGGCTACCGGGTGCTGAGCGACGAGGGCGAGGCGGTGGCGCGGGTCGACATGAGCGGCGTCGGCGGAGACGGCATCTACCGCTTCAAGTACACCAGCGCGGTGGCGGGCGTGGAGCCCACGCGGCAGGACGCCGGGATCGATCTGGCGATCGCCCCCAACCCGATGCACGACGGACCGGTCACCCTGGCCTACGCGCTCCCCGAGGCGGGCCACATGGTCGCCACGGCGCACGACGTCACAGGGCGCCTGGTGCGCACGCTGTACGACGGCGCCTCGGAGTCAGCCGGCACCCTCTCCTGGGACGGCGCCGACGCCGGCGGCCATCCGGCGGCGGCCGGCATGTACTTCGTTCGGATCTCGATCGCGGGCCACGCGCTCACCCGGCGGCTGGTGAGAGTGAGATGAGGCGGGCCGCACATGCGGCGGGTTCCACACGCCGCCGCAAAGGCGCGCGTCGCCGGGAAGCTCCGGTGGCGCGCGCCCCCGCCCGTCCCAGGCGGCGCGTGACGCGATTGATCGGCCGGCTCCCGCCGGCCGCGATGTGGCCGGGGTTCGAGGGGTGAGGGGGGCTGCAGAACGCCCCCCCTCCCGCCGATAACGGAGAGCGCCGGCGCCGGGGCTCGTAACCCGCGACGCTCGGCGCTCGCCGCCGCGACCGGGACGCGCCGCGTGGCGATGCCGCGCCTTCGAGGGTCTCGAGGAGCCGCGCGGACCCAGTCCCGAGCCATGAAGGGGAGTGCCATGCGCAGGACGATCGCGATCCTCACCGCGGCGGGTCTCATGATGCCGCTCGCGGCCCACGCCCTCGACGAGCGCGTGTGGTTGATGCTCAACGGCGGCGGCAGCACCTACGGCATGTCCGAGCTGAACGCCGAGTTCGACGCGTACAACGCCAACTACGGCGGAAACTTCGAGCACGTCAGCAAGGGGCGCTCGCTCGGCATCACCATGGGATTCGAGACCGCGAACCAGTGGAACTACGGGCTGGGCATCGACCGGCTCGACGCCCGGTCCAAGAGCGACGAGGCGATCGGCACCTACGACTACTCGTTCGGCGCCAACGCCTACCGGATGTTCGGCGAGTACTCGTTCGCCCCGATCGGACACTCGTCGGTGTTCGTGGGTGGCGCGTTCGGCCTGATTCAGGAGCACGGCAAGTTCATCTTCACCTCGCCCGGCACGCCCCCCGACGAGGTCAAGACCATCGGCAACGGTCCGCTGTTCGAGGCGCACGTGGGCGGAAACCTCTGGCTCAACGGACAGTTCGCGCTCACGACGACCGTGGGCTACCGCTACGCGCGGGTGAAGGAGCCCAAGCTCGAGGGTGGCTACCCGATCGTCGACCAGAACAACCAGCCGCTGCCGCTCGACTTCAGCGGGCCCACCGCCCGGGTCGGCATCAAGATCGCGGCGAAGAGCGTGATGACGCCCTAGCCGGCCTCCACCGCTGCGGTGCCTGCGCGGGGTCAGGTTCGCCTGACCCCGCGTGCTATTGTGGCCCGATGGCGATCAAGAACGTGGGGGTGGTGGGTTGCGGGCTCATGGGAGCCGGCATCGCCCAGGTGAGCGCGGCGGCGGGATTCCCGACCGTGGTGCGCGAGGTGTCGCAGCCGCTGCTCGACAAGGGCCTCGCCTCGATCCGGAAGTTCCTCGCCGGCGGCGTCGAGAAGGGCAAGCTCGCCCAGGCGGACATGGACCAGACCCTCGCCCACCTGCGCGGCACCACCGCGCTGGAGGAGCTCGCGGGCTGCGACCTGGTGGTCGAGGCGGTGAGCGAGAGCCTGTCGGTGAAGCGCGAGCTGTTCGGCGCCCTGGACGCCATCTGCGGCCCGGCGACCATCGTCGCCTCGAACACCTCGAGCCTCTCGATCACCGAGCTCTCCACGTTCACGAAGCGCCCCGAGCGGCTGATCGGGCTCCACTTCTTCAACCCCGTCCCGCTCATGAAGCTGGTCGAGGTGGTGCGCACGCTGCGCACCGCGCCCGAGGCGGTCGACGACGCGACCGCGTGGTGCCGGGCGATCGGCAAGACGGTGGTGTCGGTCGGCGACAGCACCGGCTTCGTGGTCAACCGGCTGCTGGTCCCCTACATGCTGGACGCGATCCGCGTCTACGAGCAGGGGCTCGCGAGCCGCGACGACATCGACAACGCGATGAAGCTCGGCTGCGGCTACCCGATGGGTCCGCTGCTGCTCGGCGACTACGTGGGCCTCGACACCACCTACGCGATCGCCCAGATCATGTTCGACGAGTTCCGCGAGCCGCGCTTCGCGCCGCCCCCGCTCCTCAAGCGGCTGGTGCTGGCCGGACGCCACGGCCGCAAGACCGGCCGCGGCTTCTACGACTGGAGCACGAATCCCCCCTCGTGAGGTGACGCCGTGAGCGACCGCGCCGCGCCGACCCATGCCGCGATGTCCGGGCGGCTCGCCCTGCTCGGAGCGGGCAAGCTCGGCGAAGCGCTGCTGCGCGGCCTGATCGACGCCGCCGTGGTGACGCCCGATCAGGTCACCGTGACCGCCGCCCACGCCGAGCGCGTCGCGGAGCTCGAGGCCCTCGGGGTGCGCGGCACCACCTCCAACGCCGATGCGGTCAAGGGCGCGGCGGTGGTGCTGCTGAGCGTCAAGCCGCAGACCGTGGCGGCGGTGCTCGCCGACCTCCGCGGCGTGCTCGAGCCGCAGCAGCTCCTGGTCTCGGTCGCGGCGTCGGTGGGGACGGCGTTCATCGAGAAGCAGCTCGACCGCCCGGTGCCGGTGATCCGCGCCATGCCCAACACGCCGGCGCTGATCCGCTCCGGCATGACCGCGCTCGCCCCGGGCCGCCACGCCACCAAGGCCCACCTCGACCAGGCGCTGGCGCTGTTCCGCCCGCTCGGGCGCACGCTCGTCATCGACGAGAAGCACATGAACGCGGTCACCGCGCTCTCCGCGAGCGGACCGGCGTTCATCTACATCATCATCGAGTCGCTCGCCGAGGGCGGCGTCAAGGTCGGCCTGCCGCGCGCGATCGCGACCGAGCTGGCGGCACAGACCGTCCTGGGATCGGGCGCGATGGTGCTCGAGACCGGCGAGCATCCCGCCAAGCTCAAGGACCTGGTGACCACGCCCGCCGGTTGCACGATCGACGGCATCCTCGAGCTCGAAGAGGGCGGCCTGCGCGTCACGCTCATCAAGACCGTGGTGCGTGCCACCCAGCGCGCCGGGGAGCTGCTCGAGCGCTGAGGGGGCGGCACTGATTCGCGATCCGGTGCGCCGCGGCCACGCCCTCGCCGACCTCTACCTCGCGATCGAGCCGCGGCTCTACGCCGAGCTCGAGGAGGCCGGTCTCCTGTCCGATGCGCGCGCGACCGCACGGCGCGAGTGGGCGTGCTTCGCCCTCTACGCGTGCGTGCGCGGGCTGATCGCCGCCGGCGGCTTCAACCGTGAGACCGCGACCGCGGTCGAATCCCTGCACGAGCGGGTGCTGGCGGCGAGCGACGAGGGCGCCGACGCCGCGCGGCGCGCGCTGCTCTCGGAGCGCTACGCCGAGTACGGGACCATCGGGCAGACCGGCGGCGCCTCCGCCGCGGCCACCGTGGGGCGCCGGCTTGGCGAGGCGGCGGCCCGGCACATGGCCGCGGACGGTACCGCGCACGAGGCACTCGCCGAGATGGCCGGCTCGCTCCACGAATCGCTCGCCGAGGGCGCCGCCGAGTCGGTGCGGCAGGCCGAATGAGCGCCCTCCCGGACTTCATGTATCACTTGAAGTCGGCCCCGTCGTGGCCGCTGCTGGCCGGCTGCGTCGCGCGGCTGGAGGCGGCCGGTGTGCCGGTCGCCCTGGGCGGCAGCGGCTTGCTCGCGGCGCTGGGGCTCGCCGACACCGTGGGCGACTGGGACCTCACCACCGACGCCCCGTGGGAGCGCGTGGACGCCGCACTCGCGGACGAGCCCCACACCGACCACGGCAACGACGCGCTTCACGCCGACCACAAGCGCGTGATCGCCGACGGCGCGATCGAGGTGATCGTGGGCTTCGCCTACTTCACCCCGAGCGGCGTGGTGCGCATCCCCACGATCGTGAGCGGCCACGCGGGCCGCGTGCCGCTCGGGAGCCCGGAGTGCTGGGCGGTCGCCTACGCGTTGCTCGGGCGCCCCGCGAAGTCCGAGACCCTGTTCAGCCACCTCGAATCGCGTGGCGCCGAACCCGCGGCCATGCGCCGCCTGCTCGCCGAGCCGCTGCCGGAGTATCTGGCCGCGCGGCTCACCGCCCTCCCGCACTTCAAGTAGTACGTGAAGTGACTCCGGGGTCCGCTCAGCCGCCGCGTCGCACCAGCGCCCGCATCGCCGCGGCGTCCAGCGCGTACTCGATCCAGCCGCCGTCGGCCGGGCGCCCGCCGATCCCGTCGTAGAAGTCGATCGAGGGCTTGTTCCAGTCGAGCACCAGCCAGCCGATGCGCAGGCAGCCGCGGTCGAGCGACGCGCGCGCCAGCGCCGCCATCAGGGCGCGGCCGGTGCCGCGGCCCCGTTCGTCGGGCTCGACGTAGAGGTCCTCGAGCCACATCGTGGGCGCGGTACGGAACGAGGAGTAGGTCGGGAAGTAGAGGGCGTAGCCGACCAGGCTGCCGTCGCGCTCGGCCACCAGCGCCTCGATCACCGGATGCGCGCCGAACAGGTGCTCGCCCAGTTGCTCCGGCGAGCCCGAGACCTCGTGCCGCAGCTTCTCGTAGTCCGCGAGCCCCAGGAGCAGCTCCCAGATCCGCGGCAGGTCCTCGCGGCGCGCCGGCCGCACGACCGCGTCGGAGGTGGTCGCGCCGGCGCGCGCGGGCTTCCTGTCGCCGCTCATTCGCCGATCACCTTGATGAGCACGCGCTTCTTCCTCCGGCCGTCGAACTCGCCGTAGAAGATCTGCTCCCAGGGGCCGAAGTCGAGCTTGCCCTTGGTGACCGCCACCACCACCTCGCGCCCCATGACCTGGCGCTTCAGGTGAGCGTCGGCGTTGTCCTCGCCGGTGTCGTTGTGCCGGTACTGCGAGGTGGGCGCGTGGGGCGCGAGTTTCTCGAGCCACACCTCGTAGTCGTGATGGAGCCCGCTCTCGTCGTCGTTGATGAACACGCTGGCGCTGATGTGCATGGCGTTCACCAGCACCAGCCCCTCCTGGATGCCGCTCTCGCGCAGCACCTCCACCACGCGGTCGGTGATGTTGACGAAGCCGCGCCGCTTCGGGAGCTCCATGACCAGGTGGTGCGTGTGGGATTTCATGGGTCGCGGAGCCTAGCACGGAGCCCGGGCGCGCGGGCGGATCGCACGGTCGCCGGGCGCCTCCGGTTGAGGCCCGCGCGCGCGCTCTGCTACGTTCCGCCTCCCGGCGCATCCACATGTCTGTCCACCCGCACTGGCGCCTGCGACCGGGCTCCCGAGCCGACTCACCGAATACACGAGCCACCAGGAGCAATCCCTTGTCCTCCAATAGCATTCCCGACATCGTCATCGTCTCCGGCGCCCGCACCCCGATGGCCGAGTGGATCGGCGGCAAGCGGGGCGACGGGCTTCCGGGCGGAGCGCTCGCCTCGGTCTCCGCGATCGACCTGGGCGCGGTGGCGGCGAAGGCGGCGCTCGAGCGCGGCGGCGTCCCCCCCGACACGATCGACCACGTGGTCATGGGCAACGCGCTCCAGACCTCGGGCGACGCGCTCTATGGCGCCCGACACGTGGCGCTCAAGGCGGGAGTCCCCAAGTCGGTCCCGGCGCTGACCGTGAACCGGCTGTGCGGCTCGGGCCACCAGGCGGTGGTGAGCGCCGCACAGATGATCGCGCTCGGCGAGGCGACCTGGGTGCTGGCGGGCGGCATGGAGAACATGAGCCAGGCGCCGCACGTACTGCGCGGCGCGCGCGCCGGCATCCGGCTCGGCCCTGGAGCGCAGCTCGAGGACTCGTTGTTTGTGGCGCTCAAGGACTCCTACTGCGGTCTCATGATGGCGCAGACCTCGGACAACCTGGCGCGCAAGTACGGGATCTCGCGCGAGGAGCAGGACGCGTTCGCCTTCCGCTCCCACTCGCTCGCGAACGCCGCCAACAACAACGGACGGTTCGCGGAGGAGCGGGTGCCGGTCACAGTGACGCAGGGCAAGAAGACCGTGGTGGTCGACAAGGACGATCACCTCTTCCCTGCCACCACGATCGAAGGGCTCGCCAAACTCAACCCCGCGTTCGGCCCCGAGTCGTTCGTGACCGCGGGCAACGCCTCGGGCGTGGTCGACGGCGCCGCCGCGATGGTGGTGACCACCGCCGAGCGGGCGCGCGCCGCCGGCAAGACCCCGCTCGGCTACGTGCGCAACTGGGCGAGCGTGGGCGTCGATCCCGAGATCATGGGCTTCGGTCCCGCGCCAGCGATCCGCAAGGTGCTCGAGCGCGCCGGGCTCACGCTGGACGCGATCGACCTGTTCGAGATCAACGAGGCGTTTGCGGGCCAGTACCTGGCGGTCGAGAAGGACCTGGGACTGGACCGCGACAAGGTGAACGTGAACGGCGGCGCGATCGGCCTGGGCCATCCGCTCGGGGCCACCGGGGCGCGGCTCATCCATACGGTGCTCATCGAGCTCAACCGGCGCGGCAAGCGCTGGGGGATCGCGAGCGCGTGCATCGGCGGCGGTCAGGGGATCGCGGTGTTGCTCGAGCGGTCGGCGTGAGTGCATGGCGCTGGACCCCCCCTAACCCCTCGCTTGCCTTCGGGGTGCTCCGGGCGATTTACTCATGCGTCTAAGCGCTTCCTATCCACTCTCCCCATCCGGGACCCCATGGACCCACGCGAGCTGATCCACGACTGGAACGAGGCGGGCGAGCGCTGGGAGCGGCCGCCGTTCCGGGTCCAGTTCGACGACGAGACGCTGCGCGACGGCCTCCAGTCGCCCTCGGTCAAGACCCCGCCGATCGAGGAGAAGCTCCGCGTCCTGCACCTGATGGAGCGGCTCGGGATCGACACCGCCGACATCGGGCTCCCGGGCGCGGGGCCGCACGTGGTCGCCGACGTCGAGCGGCTGGCGCGCGAGATCGCCTCGAGCCGGATGCGCATCGCCGCGAACTGCGCGGCGCGCACGCTCAAGCAGGACATCACGCCGATCATCGAGGTCTCCCAGCGGGTCGGCATTCCGATCGAGGTGTGCACGTTCATCGGCTCCTCGCCCATCCGCCAGTACGCCGAGGACTGGACGATCGACACGATGCTCCGGCACACCGAGGACGCGGTGACGTACGCGGTGTCGCACGGCATGCCGGTCATGTACGTGACCGAGGACACGGTGCGCGCCCGCCCGGACACCCTGCGACGCCTGTTCCTCACCGCGATCCGCGCCGGCGCGAAGCGCCTGTGCCTCTGCGACACGGTCGGGCACGCCACCCCCACCGGGGCGGCGAATCTGGTGCGGTTCGCGCGCGCGATCGTGCACGAGAGCGGCGCCGACGTGGAGCTCGACTGGCACGGCCACTCCGACCGCGGCCTGGCGGTCGTCAACACGATCGCCGCGATCCGCGCCGGCGCGACCCGTGTCCACGGCTGCGCGATCGGGATCGGCGAGCGGGTCGGCAACACGCCCATGGACCAGCTGCTGGTGAACCTGAGGCTGCTGGAGTGGATCGACAACGACCTCTCCGCCCTCGCCGAGTACTGCGAGGTGGTGAGCCGGACCACCGGCGTCCCGGTGCCGCCCAACTACCCGGTGGTGGGACGCGACGCGTTCCGCACCGGCACCGGCGTGCACGCCGCGGCGGTGATCAAGGCCTACCGCAAGGGTCACGACTGGCTCGCCGACCGCATCTACTCGGGTGTCCCCGCCGGGCTCGTGGGGCGGGCCCAGGAGATCGAGGTGGGGCCGATGAGCGGCGAGAGCAACGTGATCTTCTGGCTCGAGCGCCGCGGCATCGACCCCACCCGCGAGCGCGTCCAGGCGGTGTTCCACCGCGCCAAGAGCGTGGACCGCCTGCTGACCGACGCCGAGATCCAGACGGTCCTCGAAGCGCTCGACGGAACCCGCGTCCCGTGAGCGCCCGCTCCACCCTGATGGGCGGGCTCGGCTTCGCCGCGCTCCTGCTGATCGCGGGCTGCGCCGGCTCCCGCGCCGCGGTCGCTGCCGCACCCGCCTCCCCGCCCGCGGGGAAGGCGGCGCCCATGGACTCGGTGCAGGCCCACTCGCTGCTCTCGATCACGGCAAGGGCGCGCCATCTCGAGGATCACGGCCAGCACGCGCTGGCGCTGGTCGAGTGGCGGCGCCTGCGGCCGCTGGTGCCCGCGGACGCCGATCTCGAGCTCACGATCGCCCTCAACGAGGCGCGCAGCGACCAGCTCGACTCGGCCGCCGCGCACCTCTCCGGGCGCCTGCTGGGCGCGGCGGCGGTCGACACGCTGCCGCAGACCCGCTTCCGCCCGTATTCGGTCTACCGCGACACCACCTACCTGAACGGGCGCTTCGACGGCTGGCACTGGTACGTGTGGCGTGCCCGCGCCGAGGTGGCGGCGCGGCGCGGACATTGGGACGAGGCGGTGGCGGCGGCGCGGCAGTGCGTGGTCGCGCGCCCGGGGAGCGGTGTCGAGTGGCTGCTGCTCGCCGTGTGCGCCGGGAAGGCGGGCGAGGCCGAGGAGGCGAGAACCGCCGCACGGCTGGCGGTGGCGCTCGACGCGTCGCTGCCCGAGACGCACTACCTGGACGCGCTCTGGCGGTGGAAGGACGGGCGCCGTGCCGAGGCCCAGGCGGGCTTCCGCGCGTCGTTCTCCGTGGACTCGGTCTACCGGCCCGCCGCCGTGGCCCTGGTGCGCTCGCGGCTCCCGGGGAGCACGCCCGACTCGCTGCCCTCCGAGGTGCTGCACGGCTCGCGCGCCGCGGGGATGCTGACCTCGAAGCAGGGGCCCAAGCTCGAGGACCTGGTGGTCGTGGACCAGGTGCCGATCATGATGCGCAAGGTGGACCCGCCGCTCTCCGACTCGTTGCGCGCGGCGGTGAAGACCAGGAAGCTCGCCCTCTGGGTGCTGGTCGACATCGACGGCCGCGTGATCCTCACGGCCTTGCCCTGGTCCCCGCCCGGCACCCTCCCGGCGCGCGCGGTGTCCGAGGTGCTGGCCCAGATTCCCAACTGGCTCTTCCTCCCGGCGAACAGCGGCGGCCAGACGCTGCCCGCGTGGGTGGACATGGACTACGCGTTCCCGCGATGACCGGACGACGGACAACCACGACAAGGAGACCGGCGTGACGAAGAAGCATCGGGTGGCGGTCATTCCCGGGGACGGGATCGGCCCCGAGGTGGTGCGCGAAGGGCTGCGGGTGCTGGAGCGCGTGGCGGCGGCGGAGGGATTCGGCCTCGAGCTCACCCGCTATCCGTTCGGCGCCGACCACTTCCTGAAGACCCAGGAGGTGATGCCCGACGCCGCCTTCTCCGAGATCCGCGATCACGATGCCATTCTATTGGGCGCGATCGGCGACCCGCGGGTGCCGGTCGGGCACCTCGAGTTCGGGATCATCGCGCGGATGCGCTTCGGGCTCGACCTCTACGTCAACCTGCGCCCGGTCAAGCTCTACGCCGAGCACCTCTGCCCGCTCAAGGACAAGACCCCCGAGGACGTGGACTTCGTGGTGGTGCGCGAGAACACCGAGGACGCGTACGCCGGGATGTACGGGTACTTCAAGAAGGGCACGCCCGACGAGATCGCCACCCAGGAGATCCTGTTCACGCGCAAGGGCACGGAGCGCGTGATCCGCTACGCGTTCGACCTCGCGCGCCGGCGCGGCAAGGGGAAGAAGCTGACGCTGGTCGACAAGGCGAACGCGGTGCGGGCGATGGACCTCTGGACCCGCACGTTCGAGGAGGTGGGCCGCGAGTACCCGGACATCGCCCGCGAGCACGCCTACATCGACGCGGCGACGATGTGGTGCGTCAAGAACCCGGAGTGGTTCGACACGGTGGTGACCAGCAACATGTTCGGCGACATCCTCACCGACCTGGCGGCGATGATCCAGGGCGGGCTCGGCGTCGCCGCGTCGGGGAACCTCCACCCCGGCCGGGTGAGCCTGTTCGAGCCCATCCACGGCTCGGCCCCCAAGCACGCGGGAAAGAACGTCGCCAACCCGATCGCCACCATCATGGCGGTGAGCATGATGCTCGAACACCTGGGCGAGCCACGGGCGGCGGCACGGGTCGAGGACACGGTCGCCGGGCTGCTGCGCTCGAAGCGCATCCCGTCGCTGGGGAGCGACTCGGGCCTCTCGACCTCGCAGGTCGGGGACATGGTGCTCGAGGCCCTCGAGGCCGCGCCGGTCCGCGGCTAGCGAGAGTTCAGCGGGTGCCGGGGGGCCCGGCGACGATGGCGATGTGGCCTTCGCCTCGTCGCCGGGCCCCCCGGCACCCCCTGAACCCTCGAACAGAGCTTCGTTGCGACCGTTCGATCAGCGCAGCAGCACCAGGCTGCGATTCCGCGCCATGCCGTCGAACTCGAGGCGGATCACGTAGACGCCCACCGGAAGCTCGCGGCCACGGGCATCCCTCCCCTCCCACACGACCGACGACCGCCCCGCCTCCCGTTCGCCATCGATCAACGTCGCCACCCTGCGACCGGTGATGTCAGTGACCGTGAGCATGACGTGGCCGGCGCGCGGCAGCACGAACGGGATCGTCGACTGGATGCGCATCGGGTTCGGCGATGCCGGGGCGAGCATCAGCTCGGCCCCGCCGCGACGGTCGGGACGGTCGATGCCCAGCCGGCTGTCGGCGGGAGACGAATCGAGGGCGTCGAGGTTATCCGAAACCGCCACGAGATTCGTGCTGGTGCCGTTCACCCAACCACCGGGATCGAGTCCCAGGTCCTCGGCCTCATACCAGAGGTAGTTGGTGTTGACCCCCGCCCCGGTGGTCTGCGCATAGAAGACGTCTCCGGCGGCGGACGAGAATCCCCCCATCCCCCCAACCGGGCCGGCTTCGAAGTCGACGGCGGTGTTCTCCATGCCGACGGCGTCGGTGGTGACGGAGAACCCGACGCGGATGCAGCCGAGCGGAATCCCGAGGTACTTCGAGATCGAGATCGTCATGCCCGCGCCGACCCGCGCGCTGTCCTCCGGCATGGGGGCGCCCGCCAGGCCGCCCGCGATCATCGCGATCGTGCCGGCGATCATGTAGCGGTACTCGGGACACACCCACAGGATCAGGGCATCCAGATCGTCGGTGGGCATCAAGCCCAGCTCGGCCTGGTCGATGAAGAGGAGATTGGTGCCGACGCCCGGAGGCTCGCCCGGAATCTTGGCGGCCACGAAGATGTCGCCGGCGGCCCCGCCGTCCAGCAGGAGCTGGCTCCGCACCGCGCTGCCGCCGCTGCCGACCGAGTTGCGGGTCACCGAGAAGAACACCGGCGTCGCGGCCACGGGATCGTGCCACGATTCCCCGGGCGGAGGCAGTCCCGGTCCCGCCACATCCATCACACGACCGTCGAGATTGCCGGCAACGATCGCGGCGCCGGTCTCCCAGTTGGTGGTGATACCAACGTCCTCGAGCGCGTCGAGATCGTCCTCCGCCGGGTCCACGCTCCCGGTTTCAGGCGCCAGCGCGAGCGACGGGTTCTCGTCGACCATGTAGTTGGATCCACCGTTCATCGTGACGCCGGCGAGCCGGTTGAGCGTGGGCGTGCCGAACACATCGCCCGCCGCCTCGCCGGCACTCGTCCAGGCCCCGAGACCCGCCCCCATGTCGGCGCCGCCCGATTCGGCGCGAACCCGGGTCGCGGGAGCGCCAATCGCCCACGGATCGACGCTGAACCGGAACGAGACGCCCGGCGTGTCGTCGAACACCATCGGCTCGGGGAACATGCCCACACGCGTCTCCCACGGCGTGGCCATCGGCATCGGGCCCGGCAACAGCATCGTCGGCGGGAAGTAGTCCTCGCCGAACGAGACCGCGTCGAGGTTGTCGCGTGCCGGCGCCATCATCGGAACCATCATCCACAGCGGTGCAGGCGTCACGCGCCCCGGCAGGAGCCCCATCCCGTAGCTCTCGAGGATCTGATTGTTGGTCCCGGCCGGCGCGGCACCCATGGGCGTGGCCGGCGTGGGCGGCTCGGACTGGAACAGCACCGCCTCCGAGGGGAACGCGATCGCGTAGTAGTCGGCGACATCGCCCGGGCGCATGGCGGAGTTGATCCCGGTCGCCTGGACGACGGACCCGGTCCGGATGCCGAACCCGTACGGGTTGCCGGGCTGGAGCGGCACCTGCGGCACGACCGGCCCGCCGCGCGGGTAGCGGATGCCCTCGGTATGGGGGTCGACCGGACCGTTGACGGAGAAGGTCACCGGGTTCATCTCCAGCGTGAAGAGGTTGAGGCCCTGGCCCGGCATGCCGGGCGTACCGGATCCCGGACCCCGGAAGGGCAGGCCACGGATGAACACGTCGCTCACCCCGTTGACGTCGGGCGCGTCCACGGGCAACAGGTTGCTGGCCGAGCTGGAGAAGGCCACGAGCGACCCGTCGTCGCTGAGCGCCGGGGCAACGCTTCCTCCGTTGCCGGGCTCGCCGGCGACGCCGCGGCTCGCACGCACCGTGACGCCGGCGGCGATGTCCCGAACGAAGATGTCCTCGACGCCGTTGTTGTCGCCGAGGCTCAGGCCCGGCGATCGTGTGAACCAGGCCACCATGCGCCCGTCGCCCGACAATGCCGGCCCCAGGCAGAAGAAATCGGCGGGGGTGCCGTCGGTCGAAATGCTGACGTACTGGGTGGCTCCGGTTCCCATGTCGTGGATGAACACGTCGGGCCACAAGCTCAGGTCGGGCGGGTCGAGGTCATCGCCTTCGGAGATGAACGCGATCACCGAGCCGTCGTCGGACACCGCGGGGGCCTGGGCGCTGCCCATCGACTCCATGCCGTTGCTGTCGACGCTTACGCGCTCGAGGGCCGTGGTGGTGCGGTCGTACCGGTAGACGTCCGAGGTGCCATTGAAGTCGTTGGGGTCCAGATCGGCGATGGTCTGGAACACGACATAGCGTCCATTCCCCGAGATCGCGGCACTCAGGCTGGAACCGCCGAATGTGGTCGGAGAGGTGCTGATCCACGTCGTCGTCCCGGTCCCGATCTCGCGCACGAAGCATCGCGATGTGGCGCCCCCGCCGGGGAAATTGCTCGAGCTGGACGTGAACGCGACCGCGCTCCCGTCGTCCGAGATCGCCCACGCGGTGCTGGTGCTGGGCCGGTTTCCCTGGGTGCCCGCGCTGTTCCGGCTGACGATCGCGATCGAAGTCGCGCCGGCCTCGTCGAAGACGCCGTCGGCGTCGGTATCCCGGTCGACCAGGAACACGTCCGCCATCGTGCCGTTGGCGTCGGGTGCGACGAGGTTCGTGGCCGCGCTCTGGAACGCCACGTAGCGGCCGTTCCCGGAGATCGACGGATTGGAGCAGGCGCCGTTCGATCCACCCGCCGGACCGGCGGTGATCATCACGGTCGTCCCGGTGACGCGGTCGCGGACGAAGACGTCGGTTCCAACGCCGTTGGGATCGGCGGCCACCAGGTTGGTGGCGCTGCTGATGTACGCGACGTAGCGGCCGGCGTCGGACATCACCGGCGTCCAGCTCGGGCCCCCGTTGGCCTGGACGCCCGCGCTCGACAGGTGGACGTTTTCGAGTGTCTGGCCGTGCGCGGTAGCGGCCACCAGGCACGTCCCTGCGCACAGCAGAATGGACCATCTGTTGCTTTGAATCGCGGCCATGACGGGCACCTCCGTGCTTCGAGGGAAGCGAGTGCGCCCATCACGTGAGGATCGCGCGCGGGCGAAGGATGTGCCCGGTGCAAGGCAGGCGGCGTGCCGGAAGTCGCGACGACGCCATCGCCGGCGCTCAAGCGCGTGTGGTCGCGGAGGATTGGTGCCACCGACCGGCTTCGCACGGTCCACGGTGGATGCCGCGGCGGGGTCTCCGTTTCTTCAGGAGGTGCGGAACCCGGTGCGGAGGAGCGCCGAGTCCGGTGCCGAAGCGGGGTCTAGGGTTCCCGCGCCTCGCCGGCGGCCATCCGCTTCTCGATCCAGCGGTAGACCTCGAGCACGATCAGCGCGAGCACCGTGCCGGTGACGGCGAGCGTCCAGGCGTGAACCCCGACCGCCACGCCGATCGCCGCCACCATCCAGATGCTCGCCGCCGTGGTGAGCCCCTGGACGTACCCCTCCTGGCGCATGATGCTGCCCGCGCCCAGGAATCCCACGCCCGTCACCACGCCGTGGATGATGCGGGTGGGATCCACCCCGGAGCCGCCGCCAAAGTCCTTGGCGGCGTGGATGGTGAGCAGGCAGAACAACGTCGAGCCCATGCACACCAGCGTGTGGGTCCGCAGCCCGGCGGGCTTGCGGCCCGCCTGCCGCTCCCACCCCACCAGCGTGCCGAGCGCGGTGGAGACCAGCATCGTGACGACGTCCTGCAAGGCCCCTCCTGTCGCCGGTTCGAACATGGCTACCGGCGCTGGAACTTCGCCGGACGCTTCTCGAGAAACGCCTTGAGACCTTCGTGCATGTCCTCGCTCGCGGCCAGCATGCCGAACTGGGCGCTCTCGAAGCGGAGCCCGTCCGGGAGCGGCAGCGAGAGGCCGCGGCGCACGCACTCGAGGGCGGCCGCCACCGCGAGCGGGCCGTTCTTGAGCATCGCCTGCGCGAGTGCCTCCGCCTCGGCGAGCAGGTCCGCGCGCGGCACGACGCGGTTCACGAGCCCGATCCTCTCCGCCTCGTCGGCCTTCACGCGCCGGCCGGTGGCGATCAGCTCGTAGGCCCGGCCCGGCCCTACCAGGCGCGGCAGGCGCTGGGTGCCGCCGTACCCGGGGATGATGCCCAGGCTCACCTCGGGCAGCCCGAGCACCGCGTTGTCCGAGGCGATCCGCACGTGGCAGGCGAGTGCCAGCTCGCAGCCGCCGCCGAACGCGTAGCCATTGACGGCGGCGATCACCGGTTTGGGCGACTGCTCGAGCAGGTCGAGCACGCGCTGGCCGAAGCGCGACGCCTCCTCGGCGGCGGGGGCGTCCAGGTCCGCGAGCTCCTGGATGTCGGCGCCCGAGATGAAGCTCTTCTCGCCGCCCCCGGTGACGATCAGGGCGCCCTGCTCCGGGTCGGCGCGGAACGCCTGCGCCGCGTGCTCGATCTCGGTCAGGGTCTCGCGGTTGAGCGCGTTGAGCACCTCGGGCCGCTGGACGCTCAAGACCGTGACCGATCCCCGGCGCTCGAGGACCAGGTTCCGGTATTGCTCCGCGGTGCCCGATGGCATGGGGTGCGTCTCTCCCGAGGTCACGAGGAGCGCGGCGGCGCGCCGCGCGAAGCCGCGGAGTATAGGGAGCGCTCCGGGGCGCGACAAGCCGAGCGGGGCCACGGCACGAGGGGCGGCCCGCCCCTCGCCTATTGTGCCGGCGTGCGGCGGGCCCTAGACTTCCCGCACACGCAACCCCATCGGCCGCCGCCCCCCGACGACGGCACCTCTGCCGGAGTCACTCGACCATGAGCACGACCACCGTGGAATCCTCCGACCGCGACCATTACCAGGCCGAGCTGAACTTCCTCTCGGAGCTGTGCGCGGTCACCGCGTCGTCCACCGATCTGCGGCCGATCCTGGACTGGATCGTTCAGAAGACCACCGCGATGTTCACGGCCGACGAGGGCTCGATCAAGCTCTCGGGACCCGACACCGGCCCGCCCACGGCGAAGACGCTGATCCGCAAGCACCAGCCCGGGCTCGATTCGGGCTCCTGGGAGACGCCGATCGTCATGAGCGTCATGGGCTACCTCATGGTCAAGAACGAGGGCCTCGCGTCGAAGGACATCCTGGACGACGAGCGCTTTCCCGCGCTGCGGCGCACGCAGAGCCGCGTGCGCGCGGTGCTCGCGGTGCCGCTGCGGGTCGAGAACCGCATCACCGGGATGCTCGCGGTCACCAACCGCGCGCCCGGGCGCGAATGGACCAGCGCGGAGACCCGGCTGCTCCACATCATCGCCGCTCACTCGGCCCAGGCGATCGAGCAGGCGCGGCTGCGCGCCGAGTCGGAGGAGCGGAAGCGACTGCAGGAGGAGAAGGAGAAGATGGAGCGCGAGCTGAACCTGGCGCGCGACATCCAGATGAGCCTGGTGCCGTCGAAGCCCATGGTGAGCGGTCCCTGGGAGGTGCACGGCCTGGTCGTCCCGGCGCGGCAGGTGGGCGGCGACTACTACGACTATTTCCCGCTCGGCGAGGGACGGTTCGGGATCACGATCGCCGACGTCTCGGGCAAGGGCGTTCCCGCATCGCTCCTCATGTCCAACGTCCAGGCGTCGCTGCGGGCGTTCTGCGACGGCAACCGCGAGGTGATCGAGGCGATCCGGATGGTGAACAAGAGCGTGTCGCGCGCGGCCTCGGGCGGCAAGTTCATCACGCTCTTCTACGGCGAGGTCGACACGCAGCGCAACGTGCTGCGCTACACGAACGCCGGGCACAACTATCCGATGCTGCGCCGGCGCGACGGTGCGGTGGAGGAGCTGACCTCGGGCGGGCTGCTGCTCGGCCTGTTCGAGGACGCGACCTACGAGCTGGGCGAGATCGCCTTCGCTCCCGGAGACTCGCTGCTCCTCTACAGCGACGGGATCTCCGAGGCCTCCGACAGCCGCGGCCACCTGTTCGGCGAGGATCGGCTGCGCGCGCTGTGGCAGACCTGCTGCACGCTGCCCTCGGGCCAGGTGATCGGCTGCCTGCTCAAGGACGTCGAGACGTTCCGCGGCAGCGCGGGACAGAGCGACGACATGACCGCCCTGGTCGTGGGACCCCGCAACGACGGCTGAGCCGGGGTCTCCCGCCCCGCCCCCGCTCTGGCGGCGCCCGCTCGTGCTGGCGGCCGCGGTCGCGGCGCTGGGCATCGGCATCGTGGTCGCCTGGGTCGCCGTCTCCGGCATCGCCGCGACCCTGCCCGACGTCTCCTCGCTCGAGCGCCGGGCGCCCGAGCGCACCGCACTCATGCGTCAGCGGGCGCGCGAGGCGGAGAAGCAGGGCCGCCGTGCCGGGCTCGACCAGCGCTGGGTCTCCTACGAGCGGATCTCCCCGCTGCTCCGGCGCGCGGTGCTGATCGCCGAGGACGACGCATTCTTCAGCCACGACGGCCTCGACTGGCACGAGATCCGCGCCTCGGCGAAGGCCAACTGGAGGGCGCGACGCGTGGTGCGCGGCGGCAGCACCATCACCCAGCAGCTCGCGAAGAACCTCTACCTGGGCGACGCGCGCACCCTGACCCGCAAGATCAAGGAAGTGCTGCTCGCCGGGCGCATCGAGCGGGCGCTCTCCAAGCGGCGCATCTTCGAGCTCTACCTGAACCTGATCGAGTGGGGCGACGGCGTGTACGGCATCGAGGCGGCGGCGCAGCGGCACTTCGGCGTATCGTCCTCGCAGCTCGACGCCCGGCAGTCGGCGCTGCTCGCCGCCGTGATCATCAACCCGCGCCGCTACGACCCCGTACGCCCCGCCCGGCGGATCGAGAAGCGCTCCCGCATGATCCTGGGCCGCATGTGGCGCCGGGGATTCCTCACCGAGGCCGACTACCGGACCGCCGTGGGCCTCCCGCCGCTGCCGGCGGTCGACTCCACGGGGATCGCCGTCGCGGACAGTCTCGGTCCGCCTGTGGGGCCGATGCCCGCGCCCGCGCCGGCGCCGGATAGCCTGGCGCCCACGCCCGCGCCTGAACCGGCACCCACCGACACGATCCCAGGCTGAGCTGCGAGGGGTTCGGGGGGCCTGGCGACGATGGCCGTGTTGCCTTCGCCTCG
>DATEMP010000279.1:0-3236 GCA_035275545.1 Candidatus Eiseniibacteriota bacterium
GGGGTTCTCAAGGCAAAGCGCAAGGCGGCCGATAACTCCTCCGGTCGATTGCGCTTATGAGAATTCCAGGCTCCATCCTCGCGCTGGTGGCGGCAGGCCTCGTCTGCCCGCCTGGAAGTCCCGCGCCCGCCACCGCGGCTCCCATGCTGTTCGACATGACGCTGGCGGCGAGCCAGGCGCCCGCGACGGTGTCACCCGGCCAGACCGGCGTGGTCCTCTACCGGCTCTCCATCACCTGGAACAACCTCCTCGGGTCGCGCACTCTCGCGTCGCTGAGGCTTACGAACACCACGACCGGCCCCGGAACGGTCGCCCAGCGCGACGCCGAGCTCGGCACGCTCCGTCTTTACCGCGATAACGGGAACGGCACGTTCGATCCCGGAGGGGCGGACGTGTTCCTCAAGCAGGCCACCGCAGCCTCCGGGGCGGTGCTGTTCTCCGGCCTCAACCAGACCTGCCAGGCCAACGTCGCGGTCAACCTGATCGTGGTCGCCGACCTGCCGCTCGCGGTCCGCGACGGCGACGCCCTGGACTTGGGCGTCCAGTCCGGGAGCGACGTGACGTTCGACCAGGCGGTCACGTTCACCAACACCTTCCCGCTCGCGCCCGCCGGAACGTTCCCGCCCGACGGCATGATCGCCGCCCAGATCGGCGTCGGGGCGGTTGGCTCGGCGAGCGTGATCGCCGGCAGCAACGACAACCTGGTCCTCCACGTGCTGCTGCCGGGCAATGGCTACCAGGCCGACCAGCTTCAGCAGCTCGCGGTGACCAACAGCGGCACGGCGCAGGCGGGCTCGGAGATCGGCGCCCTCAAGTGCTGGGCGGACGACGGCAGCGGCAGCTTCGATCCCGCCCTCGACCGGCTGATCGGCACCATGGCCTACACCGGGGCGCGCTGGCAGTTCACCGGGCTCGCCGAGCCGGTCCCAGCGGCGGGGCTCCGGCTCTTCTTCTCGGTGGACGTGCCGCTGTTCGCGACCAACGGGCGCACCATCCGCTTGGCGCTTCCGACGCTTCCCGACCAGGGGGTGGTGGTGGCGAGCGGCAACGACGGCCCGCGCGACCGTGCGGTCGAGAGCCCGAACGAGCGCACCGTGAGCACCGCGAACCGCGTGACGCTCGCAGCCGCGTCGCTGGTGCCCGCGAGCGCCCGCCCCGGGCAGCGCGACGTGGTGCTGCTCCAGATCGCCGCGACGAATGACTACGGCACCGCCCAGGTGCTCGACCGGCTCACGGTGTCGAACGCCGGCGTGGGCGGCTCGGTCGCGGAGCGCGACCACGCGGTGCAGGCGCTCCGGCTGCGCGCCGACGGCGACGGCAACGGCGTGCTCGGCGATTCGCTCGCCGACCCGGTGATCGCCTCGGGCTTCTTCGCCGACGGGAGCGCCAGCTTCGCGGGCTTCACCCACACGCTCCCCGCGGGCTCGACCCGGCACCTGTTCGTCACCGCTGACCTGTCGCTCACCGGCGCCGCCGACGCGGACACGCTCTCGGCAAGGATCCTGGGCCCCTTCGACGTGGGCCTGAGCGACACCACGCGGCTGGTCTCGAGCTGGCCGCTCGACTCGCGCGCCCGCGTGGCGGTGGACGGCATGGTGGCCGCCCAGTGCACCGCCGCACCGACGCCCGCGGTGACGCTGGCGCCCGACGACGCGGGGGTGCTGGCGCTCGACGTGGTGGTGCCGCGCAACGGCCGCTCCGACGACCTGCTCGCGCGCGTCGAGCTGGTCAACCTGGGCACCGCGTCGAACGCCGACCTCGCCGAGCTGCGCCTGTGGCGCGACGGCGGCGACGGGAGCGCCACTCCGGGCGCCGGTGACGACATCGACCTGGGCGTGCTCGCCTGGACCGGATCCTCGTGGCTGAGCCCGCCGCTCTCCCAGCCGCTCGGGATCGCGGGGGCCCGGCTGTTCGCGGTGCTGAGCGTCGCCACCTCGCCGGCCGACTCGTCGACGGTGCGGCTCGCGGTCCCCGTCAACGGCTTCACGGTCGCTTCGGGCAACGACGGACCGCTGGACGGGGCGGTCGCGAACCCGACCATGCTGCTGATCAGCAACTCGCCGCTGCTCGCGGCCCTGAGCCTGTCGCCGGCGGCGAGCGCGATGGGACAGACCGTGACCGCGACCATGGTGGTGCGCAACACCGGCGGCGAGTCGATCGACGGCGTGACGCCCTCGGCGCTGGTGCCGTCCGGCGCCGGCGGGCTCACGCTCCAGGGCGGGCCGGTGCCGGCGTCGGTGAACCTGCCGCCCGGCGCGCGCGACACGCTGCGCTGGACCTACCTGGCGAGCCAGCCGGGCACCGTGCGCCTGAGCGGCACCGCGTCCGGCACCGGCAACCCGAGCGGCACCCCGCGCCCCACGCTCGAAGCCTCGTCCGGCCCGCACCAGGTGTTCGCCCAGGCGACCGACCTGGACGCGAGTGTGGCGGCGTCGCTGCCGGGGACCGTGAACCTGGGGCAGACCGGGGTGGTGCCGCTCACGCTCCACCTCTCGAACGCGGGCGGGTCGCAGGTCTCGTCGGTGCGCTTCCGCGGCTTCCGGATCGCGCTCGGCGACGAGGCGGGCGCGGGCATCGTCCCCGACGCGCTGCTCGCCCGGGTCACCGTGCACCAGGGAACCACCGAGCGGCTGGCGCGCACCACGCTGGAATCGAGCGGCGACGAGATCGACCTCACCCTCGCCACCCCGGTGGTGATCGGCGCGGGGGAGTCCGTCGACCTCACGCTCGGGTTCGACCTGCTCGCCTCGACCGCGGTGACCGCGTTCCGCGCGGTGCTGGTGGATCCGGCGTGGTGCGTGGCCGAGGACGCCAACAGCGGCGCCCCCGTGAACGTGCGCTTCACGCCGCCGCTCCCGGCCGCGACCGGCCTCGCGCGCGTGGTGGAGGCGCCCACCCGTCTCGAGATCACCGCACTCCCAGGCACCGCCGCCACCGTCGGCCCCGGCCAGGCGGACGTGCCGCTGATCGGCGTGCGCCTGCTCAACCCGGGCACCACCGGGATCACCAACGACGTGCGGGTGGCGGCGATCGCGGTGGACGCGAGCGACACGCTGGGGGCGGCACTGGTGCGGCTCGCCGACCAAGTCCAGTGGCTGCGTGTGCGGAGCGGCGGGCAGACCATCACCTCGCGCGCGGTGCTGGCCGCCGACGGCTCGCGCCTGGCGCTCGCCCTGAGCCCGGCGGTGAGCGTGCCGGTCAACACGCCGGTCGACCTGTTCGTGAGCGGCGACATC
>DATEMP010000280.1:0-4693 GCA_035275545.1 Candidatus Eiseniibacteriota bacterium
TTCGTCCTGCTGGGCATGGAGCGGCGCGCCGGTGGGGACACGCGCGGCGCGCTCGCCGCACTGCGCCGCGCCGCGACGCTCTACGAGCAGAACCCCGCCGAGCGCGAGCGCGTGCTCAAGACCATCGCCGCGATGCGAGCCTCGGCGCCCGATTCGCTGCGCGCGCTGTTCGCCGCCGACAGCGCCGCCGCGTCCGCGCCCGGCCGGCGGTGAGGCGTTCGTGCTAGATTGCATCGCCTATGACTGACGCCCCCCGCACGCTCTACCTGGCCGCCCCGCGCGGGTTCTGCGCCGGCGTGGACCGCGCCATCGACATCGTCGACATGGCGCTCGAGATCTACGGGTCTCCGGTCTACGTGCGCCACGAGATCGTGCACAACCGCCACGTGGTCGACGCGCTGCGCGAGAAGGGCGCGGTGTTCGTGGACGAGCTCGCCGACGTGCCCACGGGCGCGGTGGTGATCTTCTCCGCGCACGGCGTGTCGCCGGCGGTGCGGCGGGAGGCGAAGGAGCGCGGCCTGCGCTCGCTCGACGCCACCTGCCCGCTGGTCACCAAGGTGCACCTCGAGGCGCTGCGCTACGCGAAGCAGGGCTACAGCATCGTGCTCATCGGGCACCGCGGGCACGTCGAGGTGGTGGGCACGCTGGGCGAGGCGCCGGAAGCGATCGTGCTGGTCGAGTCGGTGGCCGACGTCGACAAGCTCGACCTGCCCGATCCCGCGCGGGTCGCCTACATCTCCCAGACCACGCTCTCGGTCGACGACGTGCGCGCGATCGTCGAGGCGCTCAAGCGCCGCTACCCCGCGGTGCACGAGCCGGCCAAGGCCGACATCTGCTACGCGACCCAGAACCGGCAGGACGCGGTGAAGGAGCTGGCGCGGCGCACCGGCACGGTGCTGGTCGTCGGAGCGCCCACCAGCAGCAACGCGAACCGTCTGGTCGAGGTGGCGGCGAGCCTCGGTGCCCGCGCCCACCTGATCGAGGCGGCCGAGGACATCCGCGCGGAGTGGCTCACCGGGGACCTGGGGATCACCGCCGGCGCTTCGACGCCCGAGGACGTGGTCCAGGCGTGCGTGAAGCGCGCCTGCGAGCTCGGCAACTACCGCGTCGAGGAGTTCCGCCTGCTCGAGGAGCGCGTGCTGTTCCCGCTCCCGCCCGAGCTGCTGGGTGCCGCGAAGGACGCCGGCGTGGCGGTGGATGCGGTCAACGAACGCGCTGCGGCCCGCCTGGGCGGCGGCGAGATCCGCATCAAACACCACTAGCTCTCCGCCGCCGCCCGAGATGTTGACCCCCCGCGCCGTCCTGGCTCCGACGCTGCCCACGCTGCTCGTGGACGAGCACCGGCGCCACCGCACCGAGATGCTGGTGGCGCTCGAGGAGCAGGCGAAGCGCCTCATGGAGGACGCGCCCGCGATCGTGGTGGCGTTGAGCGCGCGCTGGGAGGCCGAGGGTCCGTTCCTGGTCGACTCCGGCAAGCGGCATCGCACGCTCACCGACTACGCGGGCTTCGGCGTCGAGGTCCGCTACGACTGCACCGGACATCCGGCGCTGGCGCGGGCCCTGGTCGCGGCGGGCGCGCGCGCGGGCGTGCGCGTGGAGGCGGCGAAGCGTGGGGTGGACAGCGGCGTCACGGTGCCCCTCCACTTCCTCCTGCCCTCGCCGTCGATCCCGGTGGTGCCGATCTCGCTCGCCGACCGCACGCCCGACGAGTGCCGCGCGTGGGGCGCGGCGCTGCGCCAGGTGCTCGCCGGGCGCCCGGAGCGGATCGCCCTGGTGGTGGGGGGGCTGCTCGCCTACAACGAGCACGCGTGGCGGCTAGGCCGCGAGGTTCCGGAGGCGCGCGCGTTCGATGAGCGGATCCTCGAAGCACTCAAGGCCGGCGCGTGGGACGAGGTGCGCCGCCGGGCGCCGGGGGACGACCGCGCGCAGCCGCACGCGGCGCTGCGCCACCTCGAGGTGCTGCGCGGATTCCTCGACCGCGACGCGACCGGTACGGTCGGCTGCTACGAGGCGAGCCCGGGCGTGGGCGCAGCACTGGTTGAGTTCACCACCGAGTCCTGAACGCCGCGCTCACCCCGCCGCGACTAGTGGGCGATGCGCACCCAGCGGCGCGACACCGTGTGGCCGGCACTGGTCCCGCGCACCCAGTAGACGCCCGCGCGCGCCAGGTGCCCGTCGTCCTCGACGCCGTCCCAGATCACGGTGGTCGGCATCGGCCCCGACCAGTGGCGCACGCGCCGGCCCGCGGCATCGACGATCTCGAGCCCATCGAAGGGCGCGCTCCCGGGCAGCCCGAATGTCACCGGACCCTGCGCGGGATTGGGCGTCACGCTCAGCCGCTCGCGCGGCGGCGATGGCTCCACCGCCACCGGCCCGGTCTCCGGTCCCAGGACCCGCCAGATCTGATCGAAGGTCGAGAACCAGATGCGTCCGTCCAGTCCCTGGACCACGTCGAGCACGTGCACTTCCTCGCCGGGCGGGAGCGTGGCCCACACCTGGACCGTGTCCACGATCGACGTGGTCGGTGTGCTGTGGAACACCACGCGCCGGATCGCCGCGTCCTCGTAGCTGCCGAGGAACATGTTGCCGTTGTAGCCGGGGTACTTCGTGCTCCGGTAGGTGGTGCAGCCGGTCATACCCACGGTGGGCGTCAAGCTCATCATCGCGGGGTAGGTGCCGGGGGGCTGGCTGCCGCACAGGTCCTCGTCGCCCCAGCCGTAGTTGGTCGCGGGGAACAAGCGGTTGAGCTCGTCGTCGCAGAGCGGCCCGTTGTCCGAGAAGTAGCCGTACCCGGTTTGCGGGTCGAAGCACAGGCCGTAGGGATTCCTCACCCCCATCGCGTAGATCGGGCTGTTCACGCCGTACGGATTGCCTGGCGGCGGCGCGGGCTTTCCGGTGAGCCCCAGGCGCAGGATCTTTCCCAGGAGCGACGTGGTGTTCTGCGCCGCGGACTGGATCGTGCAGTCGCCGATGCTCACGTAGAGGAGCTTGTCGGGGCCGAACGCGAGCCGGCCGCCGAACCGGCCGATCGCGTTCGCGAACAGGCTGTCGAGCAGAACGGTGTAGCCGACGCCGACGCCGCCCTGATCGCGCAGGCGCGCGATCCGGTTGTAGGTCGGGTTGGGCCGCGAGTGGAATACATAGATGTACGGCGAATCGGGCCAGTCGGGATGGAACGTCATGCCCAGCAGGCCGCGCTCGCCGCCGGTCGCGATCGGCACCGTGGCCCACACGGTCGGCACCGAAGCGGTCCCGTTCGGGTACACCATGATCCGCCCCGAGAACAGCTCGGTGTAGAAGAGCCGGCCGTCCGGAGCGAAGCGGATCGTGGTGGGGTAGGCGCGCTGCGTGTGAACGAGCTGCAGCGAGTAGCCGGGCGGCAGGGCACGCGCAATCGGTGCCGCAAGGGCGAGCCCGAGAAATACCAGGGCCAGGGGGACGAGGGGGGGGACGGGGGGACGTCGCATGTTGTCGAATCGGGCGCGGCCAGTCTAGCGGGCGGCGCGATGTTCTGTCAGGGGGAAAATGCGTCGGACCTTGAGTTCAATGGTGCTGTGCTACCGTGCGAATTCGGGGTCGCGCCTCCGCGCCCCGCGTCCCATCCGGAGCCTTCGTGCGCGTCCTCCTGGTCAACGCATTCCATTATCTGCGTGGCGGCGTAGAGCGCACTTACCTCGATGAATCGCGCTGGCTCGCGGGCGCGGGTCACGAGGTGCTGCACTTCGCGACGCGCGATGAGCGCAACGTGTTTAGCCCCACTGCCCGCTACTTCGCGCCGCCCGCCGATTTCGGCGAGGGCGCTCCGGCCGCTCGACAGGTCGCGCAGCTCCCGCGTGCATTGTGGTCCGCGCCCGCGGCGCGCGCGATCGAGGCGCTGGTGCGCGAGCATCGTCCCGACATCGCCCACCTCCATGCGCCGAGCCGCTACCTCACGCCCTCGATCCTGCGCCCGCTGGAGCGCGAGCGGATTCCCGTGGTCATGACGCTGCACGACTTCAAGCCCTGGTGCACGAACCGCATCCTGTTCGCGCGCGGCGCGCCCTGCGAGCGCTGCCGCGGCGGCCGTCACTGGCACGCGCTCGCCACCGGTTGCGTGCAAGGCTCGCGACTGAAGAGCGCGATCGGCACGATCGAGGCCTATGCACACCAGGCGGCGGGCGCCTACCGCGCGGTGCGACGCTGGATCGCGCCGTCGCGCTTCGTGCTCGACAAGGCGATCGAGCACGGGGTCGCGCCCGAGCACCTGCGGCTGCTGCCGCACGGCGTGGAGGCGGCAGGTGCGCCCGCATCGAACACCCCCATGCCGGCCGAGCCGTTCGTGTTCTTCTCGGGGCGGCTGTCGCTCGAGAAGGGCGTGCGATTGCTGCCGGCGCTGGCGATGCGCATCGCGCCCGTGCCGCTGCTGGTCGCCGGCGACGGACCATTGCGCGCCGTCCTCGAGAGCGCGGCGGCCACGCAATCGAACCTGCGGGTGCTCGGCCACGTGGACGACGCGGTGCTGGCCGCGCTGCGCGCGGCCGCGGCGGTGGTGGTGGTGCCGTCGCTCTTCTACGAGCACTTCTGCTACACGGTGGCGGAGGCGCTGCTCGACGGGCGCCCGGTGGTGGCATCGCGCATCGGCGCGATCCCGGAGCTGATCGAGGACGGGGTCACGGGCTGGCTGGTGCCGCCCGGCGACGCGCACGCCCTGGCG
>DATEMP010000281.1:0-12294 GCA_035275545.1 Candidatus Eiseniibacteriota bacterium
CGCTCGCCGCGGGCGATACCGCGGCGCCCGCCGGAGCGGCCGCGACGCTGGTGATCCGCAACGCCGTGATACACACCGTTGACTCCGCGCGGCCAAGAGCGGCGGCGATGGCGATCAAGGGCTCGCGGATCGTCGCGATCGGCGACGAGGCGGAGGTGCGGCGCTTGGTCGGCGCCGCCACGCGCGTCGTCGACCTCGGCGGCAAGACCGTGCTCCCCGGACTGATCGACGCGCACGGGCACGTGCTCGGCCTGGGCGGCCGCCTGAGCGACGTGGATGTGGTCGGCACCTCGAGCTACGACAGCGTCATCGCCCGCGTGGTCGCCCGCGCGCGCACCACGCCCAAGGGCGAATGGATCCTGGGCCGCGGCTGGGATCAGAACGACTGGACCGAGACCGCGATGCCGAGCCACGCGGCGCTCTCGCGCGCGGTGCCCGACCACCCGGTGCGGCTCACGCGCATCGACGGCCACGCGGCCCTGGTCAACGCGCGCGCCCTGGAACTCGCACACATCACCCGCGAGACCCGCGATCCGCAGGGCGGGTCGATCCTGCGCGACGCGGCGGGTGAGCCGACCGGCGTGCTGGTCGACTCCGCCGCTGCGCTGGTCAACGGCATCATCCCGGCGATCACCCAGGCGGAGCGGGAGCGGCGGCTGCTCCTGGCGATGCAGGAGTGCGCGCGCCTCGGGCTCACCATGGTGCACGACGCGGGGATCACCGAGGCGGACTGGGCCGCGTACCGGACGCTGCTCGCCCGGCGCTCGTTTCCGATCCGCATCTACGCGATGGCGCGCGCCACCGACGCGCTCGCCGAGACCGTGCTGGTGCGCGGCGGCACCAAGGGCGGGTGGCTCAGCCTGCGCGCCATCAAGGCGGTGGCCGACGGTGCGCTGGGATCGCGCGGCGCGCTGCTGGGCGCCCCGTACAGCGACGATCCGCATCGCGTGGGCCTCGCGACGTTCCCGATCGACCGCCTGCAGCGGCTCGCCGAGCGCGCGTTCGAGCACGACCTCCAGGTGCGCGTGCACGCGATCGGCGATTCTGCCAACCACCTCACGCTCGATGCGTTCGAGCACGCGTTCGGCGGCCGGGCTCAGCCGCACATGCGCTGGGCGATCGAGCACGCGCAGATCGTGCGACCGGGCGACGTGGCGCGCTTCGCCCGCCTGGGCGTGGTGGCGTCGATGCAGCCCACGCACGCCACCTCCGACGGACCGTGGGCCGAGGCCCGCCTGGGCCCCGAGCGCGTGCGCTGGGGCTACACGTGGCGTGACTTCATGAAGGCGGGCGTGCGCGTGGTGAGCGGCAGCGACTTTCCGGTCGAGAGCGCGAGCCCGCTGCTCGGCCTCTACGCCGCGATCACCCGCCGCGATCTGGAAGGCCGGCTGCCCGCCGGCGGCTGGTTCCCCGAGCAGCGCATGACGCCCGACGAGGCGCTCGAGAGCTTCACCGCGGGCGGGGCCTGGCTCGCGTTCCGCGAGAAGGACCTCGGCACGCTCGAGGTGGGCAAGGAGGCGGACTTCGTCGTCGTCGACCGAGACGTGATCGACGGCCCGCCGGAGGAGATCCCCAAGGCGAAGGTGCTATGGACGGTGGTGGGAGGGCGGACCGCGTTCGAGGCGAAGTAGCGGCCGCCGATCACCCTTCCCGCTGGGTGCCGAACTCCCACGCTTGAACGCCGGGCTCGAGCGCCACGCCCAGGCCGCAGGCGATGCGGTTGACCAGGTTGTAGAACGCCGCGAGCTCGGTCATGCGCACGATCGCCGCGTCGTCGAAGCCGTACTCGCGCACGCGATCGATGTCCTCCTGCTTGCGCTCGCACGGCTCGCAGGTGAGCGCGACCGCGGCGTCGAGCAGCACCCGGTCGCGCGCCGCCAGGTTGGCCTCGCGATAGTCCTTCGCCACCGCGCGCGCCAGGGCCTCGTCGCCGAGCGCAGCCGCCGCGCGCGGGCCGTGATGGGCGACGCAGTAGCCGCACCCGTTGGTGGCCGACACGACCACGGCGATCAGCTCCGCCTGGGCGCGCGTGAGCGGCGCAGGATCGGTGAGCAGCGTGTGATGCGTGTCGTACGCGGCGGCCAGCGAGCGGTCGCCCTTCGGAATCCAGCTCACGCGAGCCTCCTCGAGGATCGGGGGGAGCGCATGCTAGGCGTGGTGCCCGTCCGGGTCAACGCGCGCTGCCCGTCCGTGTACACTCGTCCCCGTGAAGCTCATCCGCAGGCAGGAGGGCCGTGTCTCGTGGATCGCGCTGGTGGCGATCGCGGCGCTGGTCGCGGGGCTGGCCGTGGCCGCAAGACAGTGGCGCGTCCCGCGATCGCCCGGAGTCGCTACGCCCGTCACCGAGCCCGACACCAGCGAGCGCGTGATCGGCCAGGCGCTCGAGCACGCGCCACCGGTCGATTCCACCGAGTACAAGCAGCGCTGGATCGACGAGGTCCGCAACGTCGATCTCGCTGGCCTCGACGCGCGTCGCGTCGAGATCTTCATCCGTCACGCGAACGCGCAGCAGTGCACGTGCGGTTGCGGATACACCCTTGCGGGCTGTCGCGCATCGGATATGACGTGCGACGTGAGCGGCGCGCGTCTCGAGGCGCTGCGTGATTCCGTGCGCGCCGGACACATCACGAGCGCGCGCGGGATACGCGCGCGACCGCGCTCCGGCGGTTGACACAGGGTGCGCGCGAGGGCTAATTTCCTCGCTCTTCTCCGATCCAGGCCGACCCGGGCGGTGCCCCACCGCCTTGCACTTCCGAGGAGGTCCCCATGGCATTCCCCAAGCTCGAGGCGAAGAAATTCGCGAGCATCCGGGAGCTGAACGGCATCAGCGCCCGCACGATGGAAGAGCACTACGAGCTGTACAAGGGCTACATCGGCAAGACCAACGAGATCCAGGAGAAGCTGGGCACCGTGGATCGCGCCTCGGCGAATCAGATCTACAGCGACCTGCGCGCGCTGCGCGTCGACCTGTCGTTCGCGGTCGGCGGCGTGAAGAACCACGAGATCTACTTCGCGCACCTCGGCGGCAAGGGCGGCAATCCGTCCGGCCGGCTCGCGGAGCAGATCAAGAAGGACTTCCCCTCGTACGACGCGTGGATCGCGGACTTCAAGGCCTCGGGCCTCGCGGCGCGCGGCTGGGTGTGGCTCGCCTACGACCACGACTGGAGCTGCCTCACCACCACGGTCGGTGACGCGCAGAACACCTTCCCGCTCTGGAATGCCACGCCGATCCTGGCGCTCGACGTCTACGAGCACGCCTACTGGATCGACTTCGGACGCGCGCGCGCCAAGTACATCGACGCGTTCTTCAACAACCTGGACTGGGGCGTGGTCGAGCAGAATCTCGAGCGCGCACTCGCAATGCAGGCGGTCCACCGGTAGAGATCAGTCACGCAGAAGGGACGGGTGACCGTCCCCGCGCGCCGGGCTCCCGCGGGAGCCCGGTGGCGCTTCTTGGAGGAGGCATGGCCACCAGTGTGCTGCCGGTGATCGGAAAACCCGCCCCGGATTTCACGCTTCCGTCGACCAACGGCGAAAACATCTCGCTGCGACAGTTCAAGAACAAGAAGACCGTCATCCTGTACTTCTACCCGAAGGACGAGACGCCCGGGTGCACGCGTGAGGCGTGCGACCTGCGCGACCACTCCGCCGAGCTCGAAGCCAGCGGCACGGTGGTGCTCGGCGTCTCGACCGACACGATCGAGTCGCACCAGCACTTTCGCGAGAAGCACAAGCTCCCGTTTCCCCTGCTCGCCGACGTCGATGCCGCGGTCTCCAAGCTGTACGGCGTCTACAAGCAGCGGAATCTCTACGGGAAGAAGTACATGGGGATCGAGCGCACGACCTTCGTGATCGACCGCACGGGCCGCATTGCGCAGATCTATCCCAAGGTGAAGGTCGACGGACACGTCGAGCAGCTCATGGAGTTCGTGGGCGGAGACTGATCCAGGCCGATCCGCCCGCGCCTCCGGCCGCCGCCAGTCCGGGAGGCGTCTTGCCGTTCGAGCCGAAGCACCCGGTGCCGGTCTTTCCCCTTCCCGGCGTGGTCCTCTTTCCGGGGGCCCGCCTCCCCCTGCATGTGTTCGAGCTGCGCTACCGGACCATGGTGCGCGACGCCCTCTCCGGCGAGCGCGTGATCGCGCTGGCGCTGCTGCTGCCGGGCTGGGAGCGCGACTACCACGGCAGCCCCGAGTTCCATCCCCTGGCCTGCCTGGCCCGCATCGACGGGGTGTCGTGGCTCCCGGACGACTGCTACAACCTCGATCTGGTGGGCCTGGTGCGCGTGCGCCTGGGGCGCGCGGTGCGCGAGTTCCCCTACCGCGCGGTGCGGGCACAGACGCTCCCGCAGGAGCCGTTCTCCGAGGACGACGCGCTGGTCCAGCTCGAGCGGCGGGCGCTGGTGGAGGCGGGGGTGCGGCTCGCCCGCTCCGCCGAGGCGCCGCCCGAGGCGGCCCCGGTGCCCGGTGACGGCGTGGGGTTCGAGCCGCTGGTCAACTCCCTGTGCATGGGGCTGGCCGCGGATCCCGCCGAGAAGCTCGCGTTGCTCGGCATGGACAGCGTGATCGAGCGGGCGCGCCGCGCGCGCGAGCTGATCGAGCTGGAGGTCAAGCGCGTGGGCCGCGCCGGCTCCGGAGGCGGCGAGCGCAACTAGGCCGTGCCGCCTTGTGACCCGACCGGCGCGCACACTAGACTGCCGCGCGCGGTTCACGGACGTTCAGGACCATCGGAGACGTCGACATGGGGGCACTCCATCGCGGCTTCGGGCTCACCTGGCTCGGGCACAACACGTTCAAGCTGGTGACGCGCGGCGCCAAGACGGTGCTGATCGACCCCTGGGTCGAGGGCAACCCGGCCTGCCCCCGGGAGCTCAAGACCTTCGACCGGATCGACGTCATGACGATCTCGCACGGCCACGGTGACCACATGGCCGATGCGGTGACGCTGGGCAAGAAGTTCACGCCCACCGTGGTCTGCAACTACGAGATCCATGCGTTCCTGAGCCGCAAGGGGGTCGCCAACACGAGCCCCATGAACAAGGGCGGCACCCAGGAGGCGGCGGGCCTCAAGTTCACCATGGTGCACGCCGTCCACTCGAGCGGCATCGAGGACGGCGGCCGCATGATCTACGGCGGCGAGCCGTGCGGCTTCGTCATCACGCTCGAGGACGGCACGCGCATCTATCACGCCGGCGACACCGCGGTGTTCTCCGACATGGCGCTGATCGCCGAGCTCTACGCCCCCGAGATCGCGATCCTGCCGATCGGCGACCTCTACACGATGTCGCCGCGCGAGGCCGCGGTGGCGGTGCGCATGCTCAAGCCCAAGTGGATCGTTCCCGCCCACTACGGCACGTCGCCCGCCCTCACCGGCACGCCGGACGCGCTGCGCGAGGAGCTGGCGAAGCAGAAGGTGGACGCCGAGCTGGTGGTGCTGCGTCCGGGCGAGACGCTGGCGTAGCAGGCGTGCGGGCGCGCCTGCGCCCGCGATCAGGGGTTGCCCGAAACCCCGGCGGTGAACGCGGCGAGCATGTCGTAGATCGCGTGCACGAGGATTGCCACGGTCGTGCTGGTGCGGTCGCGAATCACGCCGAGCGTGATGCCCAGGATGAAGATGGTGAGGATGCCCACCCACGAGTACTGGACGTGCAGGATCGAGAACAGGAACGCGGTGGCGATCAGCCCGAGACGCGGCTGGAGCGCGCCGCGCATCGACAGCTCCTCGCCGAGCCCGGCGCACACGCCGAGCAGCAGCCCGCCGCCGATCCCCAGCCCGCCGACCAGCATCTGGTTGACGCGCTGATCGTGCTCCCAGAGGTCCGGGAACACCTGGCGCTGGAACGCCTCCATGCCCACGTTGAGCAGGTAGAGCCCGACCACGCCGAGCACCACCACCACGTAGTGCGCCGGCTTGGGCATCCGCAGCCCGAGGCGCTCGAAGGCCTGCCGCGCGTCGCGCCGCACCAGGTATCCCACGCCGCCCAGGGCGAGCATCGAGAGCCCGACCGCGCTGCCGATCAGCTGCTTCGTGTCGAGCAGGGGCTCCTGGCGGCTGGCGAGCGTATCGATCAGGTCCGGGAACACCGACCAGCCCGGGATCACGAACAGCACCAGCATGAACACGATGCGCGCACCGAGCCGCAGCACGTGGTTCGGGCGCAGCGTCCGGAACACCGCCGAGGCGAGCCCGTCCGCGAGCGGCCGGATCGCGGTGAGCACGCACAGCACCGCGCCGCCGCCGGCGATCCCGACCGTGACCGGGCGCATCTCGCCGGGCAATGACTGGGTGGCGAGCCAGATCGCGAGCGCTGCGAACACCGCCGCACCGCCCGCGACGATCACCCCGGTGAGCAGCAGGTGGAGCGGGCGGTAGAACGGGTCGCGATCGGCGGCGTGGGCGGCGACGAAGGCGCCCGCCATGGCCATCGAGAGCGCCATTTCCGCCTGCCCCGCGAGGATGCCGAGCAGCCCCAGCGCGCCGATGAGCACGAACCAGATGCGGAGCCCGCGCAGGATCGGCGGCCCCTGCGCGGCGGCCAGCGACAGCTCGAGCTCGTCCTCGACCGGCGGGCCGGCCACGAACGGCTGGGTGAGATCGTCGGCGGGAGGCAACGGCGGGGTGTCCGCCGGCGCGGGCGGCGGCGGGCCCGCGGATGGATTCGGCGGCGTACCCTCCTGGGCGTCGCCTTGATTCGATTCGTGCATCAAGCGAGCATAGGGACTCCCTCACGCAGCGTCCAACCCGCGAGGCCCCGTGACCATCACCGTGCTGTTCTTCGCCCAGGCGCGCGAGCATGCCGGCGCTCCGCGGCGCACCCTCGAGCTCCCCGACGGCAGCCGCGTCGCCGACGCGCTCGCCGCACTCGAGCGCGAGCATCCGAGACTCGCCGAGCTGTGGCCGCACCTGGCGGTGGCCGTAGATCAGCGGCTCGCCGGACGCGACGCGTTGCTCGCGCACGGCGCCGAGCTGGCGCTGCTGCCGCCGGTGAGCGGGGGATAGGCGTCATGCCCGCGACGAAGTCACCCGCGAGGCGGTCGCCCACGCTTCGCTGCGTGCCCGCGACACCGACGCGCTGGCCGGACGTGGAGCGCCTGTTCGGGGAGAAAGGCGCGTGCGCCGGATGCTGGTGCATGTGGGCACGGCTTCCCGGCGCGGCGTATGCGCGGGGGCGAGGAGCGGGCAACAAGCGGGCGCTCAAGCGCCTCGTGGGCGGGGGCGAGGCGCCGGGCCTGCTCGCGTATCGCGGACGCGAGCCGGTCGGGTGGTGCGCGATCGCCCCGCGCGAGCGCTACGTGCGGCTCGGGAAGTCGCGGGTCATGGCGCCCGTGGACGATCAGCCGGTGTGGTCGGTGGTGTGCTTCTTCACCGCCCGCGAGGCCCGCGGCGCCGGGGTCACGACCGCGCTGCTGAAGGCGGCGGTCGAGTACGCCGCAAAGCGCGGCGCGCGCATCGTTGAGGGCTATCCGCTGGATTCGGGGGGCAAGAAGCTCGCCGACGCGTTCGCGTGGTTCGGGCTCGTGTCCTCGTTCGAGCGCGCCGGGTTCCGCGAGGTGGCGCGGCGCTCCAAGACCCGCCCGATCATGCGCTACGTCGTAAAGGGCGTCCGTGGCTGAGCTCACGCGCGATCCGATCCCGGTGGAGCGCCTGGTGGCCGCGATCACGCGCCCCGAGTGCGGTGCGATCGCGCTGTTCTTGGGCACCACGCGCGACCATCACGACGGCCGCCGGGTGACCCAGCTCGCCTACGAGGCGTACGAGCCCATGGCGCTCGCCGCACTGGACGCGCTCGAGCGCGCCGCAGTCGACCGCTTCGAGGTCGCCGCGTGCCGGATCGTGCACCGGATCGGCGAGGTGCCGCTCACCGAAGCGAGCGTCGCGGTGGTCGTGGCGGCGGCGCACCGCGCACCCGCGTTCGACGCCTGCCGCTGGGCGATGGACGAGCTCAAGCGCACCGTGCCGATCTGGAAGAAGGAGCACTACGCCGAGGGCGGGGAGAATTGGGTCGAGGGGACGAAGCTCGGCTGAGCCTCGTCCCCTCGAGGTTGATGCGGTGCTACTGCGCGACGACCGGCTTGCCGTCCGAGTCGAGCACCGAGATCGGGCCCAGGTTGAGCGCCTCGATCCCGGGACGCACCTTGGCGAGGTCGCCCACCACCACGACCGCCAGGTTCTCGGGCGCGATGTACTGGCTCGCCACCCGCGTGACGTCCTCGGGCTTCACCTTGCCGACCTGCGTCAGGAAGTTGCTGATCTCGGAGTCGGGAAGGCCGTAGAGCGCCAGGTCCCCGAGCACGCCGATGGTCGCCTCGGCGGTCTCGAACCGCCGCGGATAGCCGCGCACGAGCGAGTTGCGCGCCGCGTCGGTTTCCTCCGGGCTCAGCGGGCGGGATCCGCGGATGTCCTTCAGCTCGCGCAGGAACTCGGTGAGCGAGCTGTCGGTCTTGGCGGTGAACACGCCCGCCGACGCCATGAGCGGCCCGGCGCCGCGACGGTACGTGATCGAGCTCCGCGCGCCGTAGGTGAACCCGTGCCGCTCGCGCAGGTTGAGGTTGACGCGCGAGGTGAACTGGCCGCCCAGCGCCGTCATCGCCACCTGGAGCGCGTAGTAGTCGGGATCCACGGTGCGCGCGGCACCGGGTTGGCCGATGCGGATCTCGGATTGCGCCGCGCCCGGCTTGTCCACCAGGTAAACCGCCATCGGCTTGGCCGCCGGCTTCGCCGGCACCGCCGCAGCGTCGGCCGGCAGGGGCTTGGACTCCCAGCCCGCGAGGCCCTGCTCGAGCTGCGGCACGAGCTGCTGGAGCGTGACGTCGCCCACCACGAACAGCACCGAGTTGTTCGGGCGGTAGTAGCGCTCGTAGAAGGAGACGATGTCGTCGCGGGTGATCGCCGCGACGCTCGCCTGCGTTCCGGACGCGGGACGGCCGTACGGATGCTCCTCCCCGTACGCGACGAGGTTGAAGACACGGTCGGCCACCGTGCTCGCCACGTCCTTCTGCTGCTTCAGCCCCTGAAGCCGGGTCTTGCGCTCGCGCTCCAGCTCGTCCGCCTTGAACGCCGGCTGCGCCACCATCTCGCCCAGCAGACCGAGCGCCGGCCCAAGGTTCTTGCTCAGCGTCTGGAGCGTCACCTGCGACTGCTCGGCGAACGCCGACGCCGAGAGCGTGGCGCCCAGCAGATCCTGCGCGACCGCAAAGTCGATCGCGTTGCGCTTGGCGGTGCCTTCGTCCAGAAGGGAGGCGGTCATCGCCGCGATGCCGGGCTGGGCGCCGTCGACGCTCGCTCCGCTGCGGATCTGGAGCACCGCGGTCACCATCGGGAGCTCGTGGCGCTCCACCACCCACACATCGAGTCCGTTCTTGAGCTTCGCCCGTTCGATCTTCGGCGTTCCGACCGCGGGCGTTGCGGTCGGGACCGGCTTCACCTTGCGATCCAATTTGGCCGCCGCTCCGGCGACCGCCGCGCCCGTGAGCACTGCCACGGCGACGACGATGCCGACGATGAGGTTGATGGTCTTCATGGCTGCACCCCCGCGACCGCCGCCGCCATCTCACGCTTGCCGTTCGGCACCGTCGAGAGCACCACGCGGGGACGGGAGAGATAGGTCTGGACCACGCGCTGCACGTCGGCCGCGGTCACCTTGCGCACGCGCTCGACGTCCTCGTTGAAGAGATCGGGCTTGCCGCGGTAGGTCATGTAGCTGTTGATGCGGTCGGCCTTGCCGAGCACCGCCTGCAGCGCGTACACCGACTGCGCCTCGGTGACGTTCTTGGCCATCGTCATCTCGTCGGCGGTCGGACCCTCCTTGGCGAGCCGCGCGACCTCTTCGTTGATCGCCTGCTCCATCTGGGTGAGCGTGAACCCTTCGCGCGCGGTCGCCGAGACCGTGAACGACCCGGCCCGCTCGCGCGAGAAGTGGTTGGCGTTGATGTTCTGCGCTGCTTGCTCCTTGTAGACCAGGCGCTGGTAGAGCCGCGAGCTCTTGCCCTGGCCGAGGATGCCGGCCGCCACGTCGAGCGCGGCGTCGTCCGCCGACCAGGCCGGCACGGTGTGCCAGCCGAGCGAGACCTGCGCGAGCGTCACCCGATCCTCGACGATGTCGCGCTTGTCGGCGGTGAGCGTCACCGGCATGGGCTCGACCGCCGGCGGCGCGGGCCCGGCCTTGAGGTCGCCGAAGTACTTGGTCGCGAGCCGCTTCACGTCCGCCGGCTTCACGTCGCCGGCGACCACCAGGCTCGCGTTGTTCGGGTTGTACCAGGTCGAGAAGAATCCCTTCACGTCGTCGACCGACGCGGCGGTGAGATCGTCCATGTAGCCGATGGTCGGCCAGTGATAGGGATGATCCTCGGGGTAGAGCAGCTCGCCCATGCGGATGAAGCTCATCCCGTAGGGGCGGTTCTCGTAGTTCTGCCGGCGCTCGTTCTTGACCACGTCGCGCTGGTTGTCGAGCTTGGCCTGGCTCAGCGGTCCGAGCAGGAAGCCCATGCGATCCGACTCGAGCCAGAGCGCGGTCTCGAGGAAGTTGGACGGCACCATCTCGAAGTAGTTGGTGCGGTCGGCGTTCGTGCTGCCGTTCGCGGTGCCGCCGGCTTCCTGGACGATCGCGAAGTGCTGGTCGTCGCCGACGTTCTCCGAGCCCTGGAACAGCATGTGCTCGAACAGGTGCGCGAAGCCGCGCTTGCCCTTGACCTCGCGGCCGGAGCCGACGTGGTACCAGACGTTGACGGCGACCAGGGGTGCGGAATGGTCCTCGTGGACCGTCACGCGCAGCCCGTTGGGCAGCGTGAACGTCTCGACCGGGACCTTGAGTGTCTGCGCGTCAGCCACGCCCGTACCGACGACGAGCAGGCCGAGCACGCAGCCCAGCGTGTGGAATCGCATGGTGTCTCCTTGTAGCGGCGGGGGACGGGGGGAAGGTTTCCACGCCGCAGGATGCTGCCGGAGCGGGGGTTGGGGCAAGGGGGCGCACACCAGCGCGGGCGCGCCGGGCACGAGCGCCGCGTTCCGCCGCGCGGAACGCCGGACGGAACTGTCCAGGCCTGAGTTAGCGGAACAGCGAGTCGGAGGCCGCCATGCCGGCGGCGCGGTCGGTCGCCTGGTCGGAGACGTCGAGCGCACGGCCGACCACCGGGGCGCCCGGCAGGGCAGACTTGGCGAGGACGCTGTCGCGCTGGCGCTCGGTGAGCGGAGCGCGCGCGGACTTCTCGGCGCGCGGGGCGCAGCCGGCCAACGCCAGAGTGAGGGCGGCGATCATTGCGAGGCAGGCGAACGCGAGGATCGAACGCATGCCCCTGTTATCGGCCGCCCGCCTCCGCGCTTGACCCTGCGACAGACGGCGCTCCGCAGCGCGCCAGGGCGCCGCGCGCCTCCTCGCGCACCGTCTGGTCGCGATCGTGCGAAACCGCGCGTTCGAGCGCGCGCCGGATCTCCGACGCCGCGTCCGCATCCGCCGCGCGGCGGCCGATCTCGCCCAGCGCCCAGGCGGCGTGGCCGCGCACAAGCCCCGAAGTGTCCCAGGCGAGGGTGCGGGCAAGCGGCGCGACGCCCGCGCGATCGCCGCGGTTGCCGAGCGCCACGCACACGTTGCGCAGGAAACCCTCGCGGCGTGCGCGCCGGATGGGGCTCCCGGCGAACAGCGCCTCGAAGGTTTCGTCGGTGAGCCCGAGGAAGCGCTCGAGCGTCCAGCCTTCGAGCGTGCGCGCGTGGAGCCGCGCCTCGCGCGCCGGCGGGGCGAAGCGGTTCCACGGGCACACCTCCTGGCACACGTCGCAGCCGAAGATCCAATCGCCGATCGCCGGCCGGAGCTCCACCGGGATCGCGCCGCGCAGCTCGATCGTGAGGTAGGAGATGCAGAGCCGCGCGTCGAGCTGATAGGGGGCGACGATCGCGCCGGTCGGGCAGGCGTCGATGCAGCGCCGGCAGGTGCCGCAGTGCTCGCGCTCGAGCGGCGGGTCGGCGGCGAGCTCGCGGTCCACGAGCACCTCGCCGAGCAGGAACCACGAGCCGAGCCGCTCCGAGAGCAACCCCGAGTGCTTGCCGATCCAGCCCAGGCCCGCGCGCTCCGCCCAGCCGCGCTCGAGGATCGCGCCGGTATCCGCGTACCAGAGCGCCCGTGCGCCCGGCAGCTCCTCGCGCTCGATTGCCCGCTCGAGCAGGAGCAGCTTGTCGCGCATGACGCGGTGGTAGTCCTCGCCCGCCGCGTAGCGCGCGATCCGGCCGGCGCGCTGGTCGCGCGCGGCGTCGCGGCCGGGCTCGTGGCAGAGGGCGACGCACACCACCGAGCGCACCTCGCGCAGG
>DATEMP010000282.1:0-5172 GCA_035275545.1 Candidatus Eiseniibacteriota bacterium
TCGCCCTGCCCTACTTCCAGAAGCTGCGCGACGACATGGGGCCGGGCTTCACGCCCGAGGTGCGCCGCATGGCCACCTTCAACGTGATCGACGAGCTGATCAAGCGCCAGCTGCTGGTGGTCGAGGCGGAGCGGCTCAACCTCGAGGTCACCCAGGCGGACATCGACGCGCTCCTGATGAAGGACCCGTTCTTCATCACCAACGGCGCGTTCGATCAGGCCAAGTTCAACGCCTACAAGACCAACGCGGGATCGAACTACCGCCAGGTACTGCCGATGATGCGCGAGACCGCGGCGGTGCTGAAGCTGGACCAGACCCTGCGCACGCGCTTCGCGCCGTCGGCGGCCGAGCTGCGCTCCGAGTGGACGCGCCGGAGCGATCAGGTGCGCATGAAGATGCTGCCGCTCTTCAATCGCGACATGTCGCCCGAGCCCGAGGCCACCGAAGCCGAGTGGGCGGCCTACTACCAGGCGCATCCCGACCAGTTCATGCGCAAGACCCGGGTCCACCTGCGCTACGCGCGCCTGACCATCCCGCCCGAGGATGACTCGAATCGTCCGAGCGAGGAGGCGCAGGCGATCACCAAAGCGCAGGCGATCGCCGACTCGCTGCGGCGCGGCACGCTGCCCGACACCTCGGCGACGCTGGTCGACACCGGGCCGTTCGAGATTCCGGCCACGCAGGTTCCGGGCCTCGGCCGAGTCACGGGGCTCACCGACACGCTGGCCCGCGCGGACGAGGACTCGACGCTCCGGGTGGTCGGTCCCTACACGACCCGCGACGCGGTGATCGTCGGCGTCCTGACGGACCGCCAGCGGAAGTACCTGCCGCCGATGCGCGACGTGCTCGGTGACGTGAAGCGCCGCGCCGACGCCGACAAGCGCCGGCTCGCGAACGAGGCCGAGCGGCTCGCGTTCTTCGACGCCCATCGCGACCGCTGGCGCGGGACGCGTGTCAAGCTCACGCGGCTCACGCTCGACCCCTCGACGCTCCCGATCGAGCTGCCGCCGCCCGCCGAGGTCGAGCGCTGGTACGCGCAGCACGGCCGCACCCTGTTCGGGCTCGCGGACAGCTCGCGCGCGTGGATGCCGCCGCTCAGCGACTCGCTGGGCACCGTGATCCGCGAGCGCCTGATCGACGGATCGCGCGCCCGCCGGGCCGCCGAGGCGATGGACAAGCTCGCCCAGGGGCTGCGCACCACCCGCGACCTGCGCGGGCTCGCCCGGGCGAACGGGGCGGTCGCCGAGACGCTGAGCCTGGTCCGGGGGGCGACCGTCGACACGGTGTTCACGCCGCTGTTCGTGGACTCGCTGCTCGCCTCCTCCACCGCCACGCGCGGCACGGTGCAGGGGCCGCGCACGTTCGCGCGCTACAGCGCGGTCTGGCGCGTCGACGCCGCGGACACTTCGTTCGTGCCCGCGTACGAGACGGTGAAGGCGCTCGCCGACCGGGAGTTCGCCGACGACAAGCGCCAGAAGGACGAGGCCGAGGCGCGCACCCACTACGAGCAGCACCGCGACCAATACAAGACCCCGCTCAAGTACGCGCTCGACGTGGTGGCGGTGCCGATCCCGCCCGCCGACTCGGTGCGCGTCACCGACGCCGAGCTGATCCGCCAATACAACGCGAACCAGAAGGACTACCGCCAGGAGGAGCAGGTCAAGGCGCGCCACATCCTGTTCATGCCGCGCGACCCCGCTCCCGAGGTGAAGAAGGCGGCGCGCGCGCGCGCCGATTCGCTGCTCGCCGCGATCCGCAAGGACGGCGGCGACTTCGCCGACCTCGCGCGGCGCTTCTCCCAGGAGCCCGGCGCGCCGTCGAGCGGCGGCGACCTGGGCTGGTTCGGGCGCGGCCGGATGGTGAAGGAGTTCGAGACCGCGGCGTTCGCGCTCAAGCCCGGCGAGATGAGCGGCGTGGTCGAAACCCAGTTCGGCTATCACATCATCAAGGTGGAGGAGCGGAAGGCCGCGGGGGTCCGGCCGTTCGCGGAGGCGCGCGCCGAGATCCGCTTGAAGATGGCGCAGACGCGCGGGGACTCGAGCGCGCGCCGCTCGGCGCTCGCCCTGCGCCGCCGCCTGACGCTCGCCAAGGCCGACGTGCGCGCGCTGGCGGCCCGGTACGGCGGGCTGATCTCACCCGGCCCGCTCACCGCGAACGAGCCGCTGCCGGGGGTGGGCATGGCTCAGGGCCTCGGGCAGGCCCTACCGTCGATGACGCCCGGGCGGTGGGCGCCCGACGTCTATCGCGCCGGCGAGCGCTACCTGGTGGTGCGCGTGCGCGAGCGGGTCGACCCCCGCCCCGCGGAGTTCGACGAGGTCAAGGCGGCGGCGGTCCAGGACATGCGGAACGCCAAGCGGCGCGCGGTGCTCGATCAGAAGGTGACGGAGATTCGCGCCGCGCTCGCCGCGGGCGCGTCGCTCGACTCGCTGGCCGCGCCGTACGGGGGGCTCAAGGACAGCGGCCTGATCGGCCAGACCGGCGGGTTCATCCCCGCGCTGGGCGGCGAGCCGCGCGTGCTCGAGCGGGCGTTCGCGATGAAGACCGGCGAGACCACCGACACGCTGCACGTCTCGCAGGGTGTGGTGTGGGTCCGTCTCGAGGAGCGCAAGGCTGGCGACGCGGCCGCGTTCCGGGCCGCCTCGGCGGCGATCGAGGCTGAGCTGGTCAAGAAGCGCTACGACGCGTGGATGGACGAGAAGAAGCGCACCACCCGGGTCGAGATCCTGCGCGCCGATCTCAAGGGTCCGCGCCCGACGCCCTTCCGCACCTGAGACGTTGGGCCGCGCGGATCCGGCCCGACCCGGGGCGGCGGGCGAACGCACCGCCCGCCGCCTCACGAAGCGCCTGGCCTAAGTCCTGGGGCTCAGCTCGCTCCGGCTTCGCGCTTGGCCTGCTCGCGCCACGCCTCGCTGGCGTAGATCGCGACCTCGACGCGGCGGTTCCGACTCCGGCCCGACTCGGTGTCGTTGCTCGCCACGGGCTCGTTCTCGCCCACGCCCAGCGTGCCGATCCGGCCGCGATCCACGCCCTGGCTCACGAGGTAACGGGTCGCCGCGTCCGCACGGCGCTCCGAGAGATCCTGGTTGTACGAGTCGCTCCCCACGTTGTCGGTGTGGCCGACGATCATGAGGTTCGAGCCGTCGTACTTGTCGAGGCTGGTCGCCAGCGCGTCCAGGTTGCTGCGCGCGTTGCCGCGGATCACCGAGGAGTCGAAGTCGAACAGCAATCCCGAAGCGAACGTGACCTTGATGCCCTCACCCACACGCTCGACGGTGGCACCGGGAATGTCCTGCTTGAGCTCCCGCGCCTGCTTGTCCATCTGGTGGCCGATGAGGACGCCGGCCGCTCCGCCCACCACCGCGCCGATGATCGCGCCCCGGGCGGTGTTGCCCGCGGCCTTGCCGATCGCGGCGCCGGCCACGCCACCCGCAGCGGTGCCGATGATCGCGCCCTTGGTCTTCTTGCTCATGGATGCGCAGCTGGTGATGCTGAACAGCATCAATGCCGACACCGCCCACCGCAGTCCTGAATTCGCTCGCATGGGGCCTCCCTCCATTGGTGTAACCCCGGGACATCCAGCAACTCCCGGGCCGCATGAAGGCATCGCGGCAAGCGCTCGGAGCAATCGCAAGCGGGGCAACGGCTAATCGGCTGCTCTTCGGGCATCGCCACAACCGGGTGTGTGTGACCCCGGACACGCTTTTGTGCCCTGGAGTGTAAGGAGCGCCTCAGCCGGCGGGGCGCAGCCAAAGCGCGCCGCGCGCGGCTAGGGAGTCGCGGGGCCCGCGCCGCGCTTGGTGCCGGTCGCGGGCCGGCGGTGCATGTGGCGGATGATCGCCTGCGCCTCCTCGAGCCAGCGCAGCTTCTCCTGGAGCGTGAGGCGCGCGATACGCGCGCGCTGCGCCTCGGCGTGCCCCTCCCAGCCCGCCTCCCACACGTGGCCCTCGCGTGCCTTCGGATCAGCCACCGGCTTCCTCCCGCCTGCGGGGCTGGGATTCCAGCTCGGCGACGTCCTGGAGATCCTGCGGACGGCCGGCCTTGCGCTTCATCGCGATCAGGTCGTTGATGCCTACGAAGGTCGCCTCGATACCGGGAGCGACCTCGAACCGGTCGGCGTCCGCGTAGGCACGCTCGAAGTCGAAAGGGGTCTCGACGAACAGGTCGATCTCGGTGGCGGGATGCTCGGGGCTGAACACCGAGAACACCGTCAGCTGCTTGTCGCGCAGCCACGCGCGGCGCTTCTCGGGATCGGCGAACTCGCTGAACGGGACCGGGGCGCGGGGCCGGTAGCCGAGCCCGCTGAGCGCATCGATCGCGCTCCGCATCGCCGCCGGCTCGGGGTCCAGCACCAGGTCGATGTCGGCGGTGAAGCGCACGAAGCCGTGCGCGACCACGGCGAGCCCGCCCACCACCAGGTAGCGGGCGCCGCCCCGGTTCATCGTGTCGACGATCACCTCGATGCTGCGACGCTCCATGAACAACCTCCGGTTGAGGTCGGCGCATGATAGCGCACGGCCGCCCGTGGCACCCTAGGCGGCCGGGATTCCCCGCCGCGTCAGCAGGTAGAGCGCGAAGCTCCCGAGCCAGTGGGCGCCGGCGTAGTGCTCGCTGGGCACCGATTGGAGCCCGGACGCGGCGTGCGCCCGCGCCGCCTCGCCGAGCCGCGCCCGCCAGGCGTGATCCCGCGGCAGCGCCGCCACGATCCCATCCAGCATCCAGGCGCGGCTGAGATTGAGCCCGTCCAGGTGCGAGAGCTTGCCGTCCGCCCGGTCCGGGCTGGTGACCGGCGTCAGCCAGGCGCGCGCCGTCGGCCCGGCCGGATCGGAAAGGAAACCTTCGAGCCACGGCACGAACCGCGCGGGCTCCCACGCCCGTCTCATGAGATCGGCCTCCGCGAGCGCGGGCGAGAGGAAGTCGTATCCCGACGGCTCGTAGGCGACCGGCGCGTCGCGGTCTCCTCCGTACCAGGCCCCGGCACGCTCGCGCACCGCCGCTGCCACGTCGTCGCGACCGGCGTTGCGCGCCCAGTCGAACACCAGCCCGAGCGCGAAGGCGGTCTGGCTGTGCTCGCCAGTCCGCACCGGCCAGGGCAGGCGCTCGAGCATCGCCAGCATGCGCGCGGCGACCAGGGTCTCGAGCGGCTCGAGGGATGCCCGCCACCCGGCCGCGGCG
>DATEMP010000283.1:0-8859 GCA_035275545.1 Candidatus Eiseniibacteriota bacterium
GCTCCTTGCGCAGACGCGGGTCGTGGAGGCGGGCGTTGAACACCGCGTCCAGCTCGACGTCTGCCACCACCAGGTCCTCGGTGAAGAGCTCGCCCTCGGCGAGCACCTGGCCCTGCTCGTCGACGATCAGGCTGTTGCCGTCGTAGACGATCTCGTCCTGGGCGCCGACCAGGTTCGCGTAGCACACCACCGCGAGGTTGTCCGCCGCGCGCGTGCACAGCATGCGGCGCCGGCCCTGGGCCTTGCCGGCGTGGTAGGGCGACGCCGAGAGGTTGATGACGATCTCCGCTCCGCCGCGGATGACCTGCTCCTGGAGCGGGCCGCCCGCGTACCAGATGTCCTCGCAGATGCTGAGGCCGATCACCGTGCCGTCGCGCACGAACACCGGGTTGCGGGTGCCGGGCATGAAGTAGCGGTTCTCGTCGAACACGCCGTAGTTGGGCAGGTAGCGCTTGCGGTAGCTCCCCACCCAGCGTCCGTCGTGGAGCACGGCGGCGGCGTTGTAGAGGTCCACGTCGCGGTCCACGGTGCCGACGATCACCGTCATGCCCTCGGTATGGGGCAGGAGGTCGCGGGTGCGCTGGATCGCCGTGTCGATGAACGACGGCTTGAGCAGCAGGTCCTCGGGCGGGTAGCCGGTGATGACCATCTCGGGGAAGGCCAGCACCTCGACGCCCATGGCGCGCGCCCGCTGGATGTTGGCGACCAGCTTCTCGAAGTTGCCGTCGAGGTCGCCCACGGTCGCGTTGACCTGGGCCAGGCCGAGGCGTAGTTCGCGCATGGAGGCCGGATTGTGGAGCCTCGCCCCACCGGGCGCAAGGCGGCGCGGGAGCGCTACAATCTCCGCCGCCTGTCTCTCCGAGGTCCTCCCGCGAAAGGAGCCGGTCGATGAAGAGCATCCCGGTGCAGGGCGTGCACCACATCACGCTGGTCGGGTCGACCCGCGGCTCGGCGATCGACTTCTGGCAGGGCCTGCTCGGCATGCCGCTGGTGTTCGAGCAGCCGAATCTCGGCCGGCCCGACGAGAGCCACCTTTATTTCGACCCCGGCGACGGCCGCCTCATCACCGTGTTCACGAGCGAGGACCGGCAGGACGACCCCGCCCCGCATCCCCGCGGCATCGGCCACCTCGAGCACATCGCCTTCAACGTCTCGCGCGCCACCCACACGCTGGTCGCCCGGCGGCTCGAGGAGCGCGGCATCCCGTTCAAGGCGTTCGACCGCGGGTTCATGGACTCGATCTATTTCAGCGACCCGAACGGGCTCCGGCTCGAGCTCGCCTGCTACAAGTTCGAGGCGCCGGACGGGATCCGTCCGGTCGAGATCCTCCAGCTCGCGAGCGCGATCCGCGTGAAGGCCGGCGCCCACCACATCACCGAGGAGCACCTCGCCGACGCGATCGAGCGCCTGCTGCGCGCGCGCGCGGGCGCCTGACCGCCGCGCTCAGCGCCCGCGCGGCCTGGCGATCAGCGCCATCGGCACCTTGCGCATGCCCGGCCAGCGCCAGCGGCGGCCGCTCGCGGGATCCCGCAGCAGCATCTGCGCCGAGATGCCGCCGTCGAGCATCAGCGCGTCGCGCGCGCCGAGTGCGCCCATGATCGCTGCCATCTCGGGCGTGGTGGGTCCGAGCGGCACCCGCTCGGCGAGCGCACCGATGCCGGCGAAGCGCGTCATCGCCACGATCAGCCGGCCGTCGCGGGTGCCGCCGATCGCGAGCCGCGCGTCGCGATGGTGGAAGTCGACCCCCGCGCCCGGGGCGCGCAGCGGGACCGGCATCGTGCCATCGACGAGCAGCGTGGGATAGGACTGGAACGCGGTGCGCACCCCGGCGGGCGGGTGCGCGAGTGCATCACCCTCGAGCCACACCGGGGTTCCGGCGCTGTCGATCGCGAGCGCGCGAGCGAGCGGACCGCTCCCCGGACTCAAGCGCTGCCGCCCGTCGATCACCACCCAGCCCCAGGGCATGCTGCTGATGAACTGGCCTGCGTTCACTGCGAGCAGCGCGCCGGCGGGGGCGCGATCGATGCTCCATGCCGGCTCGCCGGTCTCGGCGGAAAGGTCCATCGCCAGCGAGAGGGTGACGCGTGCAGGGTCGATGCGCGCGACGATCAGGCGCGTGCGCCAGGCGGGCGCCGAGCAGGCGATCTCGCCGGTCGCCCATTCGATCCCGTCCGCGAGCCGGCGCCAGGTCAGCGCGGGCGCGAGCAGCGTATCGGCGGCGCTCCAGTGGGCCGGCGCCTGATCGGCGCGCCACCAGATCCGCCAGGCGCGGCCTTCGCGCAGCGAGAGCGAGGGGCCGTCCGCCGCACTCGGCACCCCGCACAGCAGGGCGCCGAGTGCGGCGATCGCGAGACGCGCGGCCGGTGCCCGGGCGGCGCGTCGGATCACGTGCGCGCGGCCCGCCTCACAGTGGCATGGCGGCCGCGAGCGCGCCCTTGTTGGCCGCGAGCGCCTTCTGCTCCGCAGGCGTGAAGCCCGAGGGTGTGCCGTTCTCCGAGTTCTTGAGGTAGAACACGATCCGGTGGATGGCGATCGCCATCTGGTCCTCGGTGAGCCCGCTCGTCTTCTGGGCCTCCATCGCCTTGAGGTCGAGCGCGCGCGTCTGCTCGAACGTCGCCCCGTGCTCGGCGTTCAGGCGCTCGAGCTGGATGCCGGCGGGCAGCGGGGGCGGGGGCGCGCCGCACTTCTTGCGCGCCGCGGCGGAGTCCTCGGGCGTCGGCGCCACCACCGCCGCGGCTTGCTCCTGGTACTTCCGGGCCAGCGCGGTGTCGCCCTTCGCCTGGGCCTCGGCGAACTTCGCGGTCAGCTCGGCCACCCTGCGGTGCGTGTCCATGTGCGCCTGCGGGTTCCGGATCGCCTCCTCGACGCGTGCCTTCTGCCGTTCATCGATCGCCTCGTGGAGGCAGGACTTCACCTCGTCGCGCTTGCTCATGTTCGCGCCGATCGCCTCACCGTGCTTGCTGTTCAGCTCGTCGATCTCCTTCTGCAGCGCCTCCTGCCGGGCGAGGACCTGCTTGCGCTGCTCGATGTGCGGTGCGGCCGCCTTGAGGCCGGCCAGCACCTGTGCGACCCGGGCGTCGGTGAGCTCGAGGGTGCGCTCGTCGAAGGTCGGGACCGCGATGGTCGGGCCCGCGGCGGGCTTGTCGCCGGTGGTCTTGGCGGCCTTGTCCTTGGCGGACTTCACCATGTCGCGGATGCCGGCGCCCGCGGGCGAAGCGACCAGGGCCAGGGCGGTCACACACCCGAGCGCCAGGCGAAGCGGTGTCGAACCGAGGGCGAAACGGCGAGCGGCCATGGGCGTCTCCGGGATCAGGGAAGTGGCGCGGGGCTTCGGTTCGATGACGCTGCACCGGCATCGTAGCGCAGCGCCGTTTCGGTTGACAGACCACGCGCCGGGAGACATTGTTCCGCCGCTTTGCGTGTGTCGGCACGTTCAACCCGGAGGATGCCATGCGCTGGACACGCTGGACCGCACTTGGTGCGTCTATGACCGCCGCAGTCGTCGCCGTCGCCACGTGGTCGTGCGCGAAGCCCGCGCAGAACACGCCCGCCCCGCTCACCCAGGAGCAGAAGGTCGCGCGCGGCGAGTACCTCACCACCATCATGGGCTGCAACGACTGCCACACGCCCGGCACCTTCTATGGCCAGCCGGACTTCTCGCGCAAGCTCTCCGGCAGCGAGCTGGGATGGGTGGGGCCGTGGGGCACGACCTACGCGCGCAACCTCAGCCCCGACGCCGAGACCGGCCTCGGCAGCTGGAGCGAGGACGACATCGCCAAGGCGCTCCGCACCGGCCAGCGGCCGAATGGCACCGAGATCCTGCCGCCGATGCCGTGGCCGATGTACACGAACCTCACCGATGACGACGTGCACTCGATCGCGGCCTACCTCAAGTCCCTGCCCGCGGTGAGCCACAAGGTGCCCGACAAGCTCGCACCGGGGGCCAAGCCCGCGCCGAACGACTGGGTGCTGCCGAAGCCGCTGGCGTGGGACGCGCCGAAGGCGGCGCCGGATTCCGCGGCGGCCGCGCACTAGCGGTCACTGCCGCGACAGGGCTTCGACGGGAAAACGAAAGCGCCCGGTCATCGACCGGGCGATCCCGTTTTCGAGGCGGACAATCGGTTCCACCTCGCAGAAGGGAAGCGGCTTTTGCGGCGCTTGGTGCCAGCAGTGCCGTCCTCCGACCCTACCCGGCGAACGGGGTCTCTCAGGACCCGACTCTTTACGTTTCGCCGGAGGGCTTCTGTCTCTTGTGAGGGTCCGGATCTCGGTCCGGTACCCGGGCCTGAGGAATGGCAAGAGCCGTTCCGCGGGACCGGGGTTCCTCACTCGGTGCTAAACCATTGTCCCATCGTGCCGCGGTAGCACCAAGGTGGAATTTGCACGGCTTACATCTGGCCGGGAAATGCCGCCCAAGTGCCGCGTTTTGCGCGGTTTGCACGGCTGGGCAGGGGGTCTGCGGAGACGCCCGGTTCAGCGCTGGCGGGCCCAACGGACGATCTCGGGCAGCGTCGGGGTCTTTCCGTACATGAGCAATCCAATGCGGAAGATGCGCGCCGAGCCCATGAGGGCGAGCCACGCGGCGGCCGCCAGGAGCACCAGCGATCCGCCGAGCTGCCAGAACGGGACCACCGAGTTGGGCGCGGTGAGCCGCAGCATCATCGCCCCCGCCGCCGTGGGCGGGAACATCGAGAGCGCCACCGCCGCCGGCGCCCCGGGCCGGCCAAGCAGGAAGGTGATCATGATGAACGGGGCGAAGTTCAGGAACGTGAACCAGACCGCGAACTGCTGGGCCTCGCGCATGTTGTTGGTGATGGCGCCGATCCCGGTCATGAGGCTGCCGTAGAACAGGTAGCCGAGCAGGAAGTAGGCGAGCGCGATCAGGAGCAGGCCCGCGGGCAGGTGGACCCCGGCGAGCATCATCACCGGACCCAGGACCACGGCGCCGATGGCGGACCAGATCCCGACCACCAGCAGCCCCGCGCTTCCCAGGCCGAACAGCTTGCCCGCCATGAGCTCCTCCGCGCTCACCGTGCACAGGAGCGACTCGAGGATGCGGGACTCCTTCTCCTCCGCCACCCCCTGGAGCAGGTACTGTCCGCCCAGCACGATCGACACGCCGAGCAGCATCGCGAACGTGAACGGCAGCATGAAGTCCAGCAGCTCCCGCCGGTCGTCCTTGAGCTCGAAGTTCCCCTGCTTGTCGAGCGTGAAGAGCTGCTCGCGGTCCGAAGGCCGCGCGACCCGCGCGGCGAGCAGCGAGTCGACGCGCCCGCGCACCAGGCCGCTGGCGAGCCACGAAGCGACCGTGCGCCGGTCGGCGGACGAAAACAGGCTGCTGGTGCGTGCGTAGCGGCGCAACCGCCCGCTCTGGAGATAATCCTCGGAGACCACCACCATCTGGCTGATCTCGCGGGCGCGCAGGGTGGACTCGGCGCTCGCCTGGTCGGGGAAGAACCGGATCTTGGTGGTGAACGACTGGACCGGCATCGCGCCCTCGGGCACCTTCCGGGCGAACATGTTGCCCTGGTCCGGGCTCACCTCGGTGCGGATCTCGTGCTGGGCGCTCGCGAACAGGCCGGAGGAGTCCACCACGCCCACGGTGGAGAGCTCCTCGAGCACCTTGCTGCGCTCGCCCATCTCGCCCACGGTCGACACCCACATGACGAACGCGAAATAGGCGGGTGTGCCGATCAGGGTGAAGATGAACGCCTTGCGCCGCACGGTGGTCAGGAACTCGCGCCGGGCGACGGTGCCGATGCGGCCCCAGGAGATGCTCATCGCGCGGCTCCGCTCATTTCCGGCTCCTCGACCAGCGGCCCGCTCTCGCCCTGATCGAGGCCCAGCCCCTCACGCACCACCTTCACGAAGATGTCCTCGAGCGGCAGGTTCGCGACCGCGAACGACTCCACCACCACGCCCCGGTCCAGCAGGGAGCGCAGCACCGACTGTGGCGTCGCCGCGCCCTCGAGGGTGAGCTTGGTCTCTCCGTTCGTCACGTCGACGCTGCGCACGCCCTCCACGCGCTCGATCTTGCTCGCGGTGCGCACCATGACCGCATGGTCGGAGTGACGCTTGCGGATGTCGCGGACCGTGCCGTAGAGCACCATGTGGCCGCGATTCATCATCAGCGCGCGGTCGCAGAGCTGCTCGACCTTGTTCATCTGGTGGGTGGAGAGCAGCACCGTGGTCCCGGCGTTGCGACGCTCCGCCAGGATGTCCTCGAACATCTGGGTATTGATCGGGTCGAGCCCGGTGAAGGGCTCGTCGAGGATCAGCAGCTTCGGCTCGCCGATCAGGGCGGTGCAGAGCTGGACCTTCTGCTGCATGCCCTTCGAGAGCGACTGGACCGGCTTGAGTGCCCAATCTTGAAGTTCGACGCGATCGAGCAGCGCGAGCGCCTTCTCCTTCGCGACCTTGGGCGCGAGTCCCTTGAGCTCCCCGTAGTAGGCGATCATCTCGATGGTCTTCGAGCGCCGGTAGAGGCCGCGCTCCTCGGGCAGGTAGGCGATCTCGTTGCGCTCGCGGGCGGTCACCGGCCTGCCGCCGAGCAGGATGCTGCCCTCGTCCGGCTTGAGGATGTCGGTGATCATCCGGATCAGCGTCGTCTTGCCGGCGCCGTTGGGGCCGAGCAGCGCGAAGATCTCGCCGCGGCCGACCTCGAAGGTGACCTTGTTGACGACCGCGCGGCCGTCGTAGCGCTTCAGGACCTCACGGACTTCGAGCATGACGGCTCCGGGAGAGGAGAACCGGGTTCCGCCGCGACGGGCGGCGCCCCCCGATCCAGGGGCGGCCAACACTAGGGCAACCCCCGAGGGCGGACAAGCGCCGGGGCGTGCATTCTCTGGCCGCCCGGGGCCCGCCTGCGGGTCCAACTCCGCCCCCCGCAACGCCGATTCCCGAGGCCCCGGTCTTGCACATCCACGACCGGTTCGATGCGTTCCGCGACGCACCGCCGGTCACGGCAGTGGCGTTCGCTCCGACCCTCTTCTACGATGACGGGGACCATGTCCGCACTCTCGAGACCGCGCCGTGCCGGGTGGAAGCCCGCCCTGCCGTTCCTGCTGCTGCTGGCCGCGTTGGCGCCGATCGGCGGCTGCGACTGCACCGGCACCAATCCCGTGGCCCCGAACCCCCTGCCGCCGCTGTCGGCGGTGGTGGTGAGCCCCACCACCGACACCCTGCGCGTGGGCGAGGACGGCCAGTTCGGCGCGATCGCGCTCGACACGCTGGGTGTGCCGGTCCCGGGCGCCGGGTTCGCGTGGACGAGCGGCGATCCCTCGGTGTTCACGGTGTCGCCGGGCGGCCGCGTCACCGGCGTCGGCGACGGCGTGGCGTTCGTGTACGCGGAGGCGGGCGGCAAGCGGGACAGCGCGACCGTGTTCGTGTACGCCGACTCCGGGTGGATCCAGCAGGCCAGCCACACCGCGCGCAACCTGAACGGCGTGTTCTTCCGCCCCAACGGTCGCGAGGGCTGGGCGGTCGGCGACGGCGGCACGATCATGCACACGCTCGATGCCGGCACCACCTGGACCGCGCAGGTGAGCCGCACCGCCGCGAACCTCAACAGCGTGTGCTTCGTCCATCCCGATTCCGGCTGGGCGGTGGGCAACGGCGGCACCATCCTGGTCTCCGGTGACGGAGGCGAGAACTGGGCCCGACTCACGGTGGGCTTCGGCGAGAACCTGAACGACGTGTTCTTCGCCAACCCCGACACCGGCTTCGTGGTGGGAAGCGCCGGCGCGGTGGCGCGCACCGTGGACGGCGGCACCACCTGGCAGAAGGGGAACCTGAGCGGCTTCGTGTTCCGCAGCGTGTCGTTCTCGAGCGCCCGCGAGGGCTGGCTGGTGGGCGACGGCGGCGAGATCTGGGGCACCGTGGACGCGGGCACCACCTGGCAGCACGTGCAGCCCTCGATCACCAGCTCCTCGCTGCGCGGCGTGTCGCGCTTGAGCACCACGCAGGCGTGGGCGGTGGGCGCCCAGGGGCTCGCGCCCTTCACGGCCCCGGTCGCCGGCATTCCGGTGTGGCAGAACTCGAACGCGGGCGCCTTCAACCAGCTCGAAGCGGTGAGCTTCCCGACCGGCCTGATCGGCTACGCGGTCGGCTACAGCGGCACCGGCGTGGTGCTGCGCAGCGACAACGCCGGTCTCGACTGGACCCGGCAGGTCTCGAACACCGGCGGCAAGCTCAACGACGTCATCTTCGTCGACGCGCTGCGCGGCTGGGCGGTCGGCGACGCCGGCGTCATCATCCACACCGCGCTCGGCGGACAGCGCTGAGGGGCGCCGCGCGCGCGGGATGAGCCACGGGGATCCGGCCGCGCCGCATCGGGTCCGCGAGGACTTCGACGCGATCGCCCGGCTCTCCGACGCGCACCCGCATCACGACCGGCACGAAGACCAGGTCGCAGCACACGTGCCCGCCGGCGCGCGCGCGATCCTCGACGTGGGTTGCGGCCTGGGCACGCTCGCCGCGCGGCTCGCGGAGGGGCATCGGGACCGCACGGTGACCGGGATCGACCTCTCGCCCGAGATGATCGCCCGCGCGTCGCGGCTCGCCGCCGGTCATCCGGGGCTGGTGTTCCGCTGCGGCGACTTCCTCACCATGGACCTTCCCGCCGGCGGCTACGACTGCGTGATCTCCGCCGCTACGCTCCACCATATGCCCGCCGACGCGACGGTCGAGCGGATGGTGGGGCTGCTCGCCCCGGGCGGAACGCTCGTGATCCAGGACCTGCGGCGCGACTCGGGGCTGGTCGACCGGCTGGGCTCGCCGGTGGACCTGGCGGCGCGCGCGCTCGAGCGTCTGGTCCGCACCGGGCGGCTGCGCGACCCCCGGGCGGTGCGCGAGGCCTGG
>DATEMP010000284.1:0-2717 GCA_035275545.1 Candidatus Eiseniibacteriota bacterium
GTGGCGGCGGGGGCGATGCTGTCCGGCCCGATCGCCGATCGCCCGGTGGTCGCCTCGACGCGCCCGGTCTATCCGGACTGGGCCAAGCGCGACGCGGTCGAGGGATCGGTGACGCTCTACTTCGTGGTGCGCCCCGACGGCGCCGTGAAGGAGAACGTGCTGGTGCAGAAGACCGCGGGCTTCGAGGACTTCGACGAGAGCGCGCGCACCGCGCTCCGGCTCTGGCGCTTCGCGCCGCTGCGCGAGGGGCGGACCGGGGAGCAGTGGGGCGTGATCACCTTCCACTACCGGTTGCGGGAGGCAGGATGACCGTGGCACGCACGACCTGGCTGACCATCTTCGTGGCTTCGATCGCGACCGGCGCCTCGGCCGCGCCCGCCGCGCCGCCGGCGCCACGTGATTCCGCCGGCTACACCATCCCCGCCGGGCAGGAGGGCGCGGTGTTCCGCAGCCTCACCGTGGAAGGGGAGGACCGCGTCCACTTCGACTTCGAGCGGCCGGCGTTGGCGCTCGACCTGGACCCCAACAGCGCCCCCGGGCTCGACTGGGGGAGCGCCAAGGACGTGCTGAACCGCACCGTGCCGGACCTGGGCGCGCCGCTGCTCGTCAGCTCGTCGCTCCAGCCGGCGCCCTGGCTCGCCCATCCCTGGCTGGCGCGCTTCTCCACCGGCGCGGTGGCGCGCTTCCACCCCGACGTCAAGGGGGTCGAGCGCTGGAAGCTCACCATCGTCGACGCCCGCGGCCAGACCGTCGCCATCTACGAGGGCCGCGGCGAGCCGCCCCGGGAGATCGCCTGGGACGGGCGCACATCGGGTGGCGGCATGGTGGTGCCGGGCATGACCTATTCCTACGTGCTCGAGGCCCGCGATCGGGCCGGCAACAAGCGCAACTTCGTGGGCGAGGGCTTCCAGGCCTCGGCCTACCGGCTGGCGGCGGTCGAGGACCCGGTCATGGTGTTCTCGGGCCGCGAGCTGCCCGCCCCCGATCCCACGCGCCCGGCGGCGGGGCCGGGCGAGCGCGAGGCGACCGCTCCGATCCTGATCGAGGCGGCGGGGTGGCTCAACCAGTCGCCCAAGGCGGTCCAGACGGTTCGCGTCACCGCCACCGCCCGCTCCGCGGACCAGGCGCAGGCGCTCTGCGCGTTGGTGGTGCGGCAGATGGCGCCCCACCTGCTCGGGGACCCGGCCCGGATCCAGGCGGTCCCGGAGGTGCAGCCGGACGCCCCCGAGAAGGGCGCGGTCCGGATCTCCGCCGGCCGCTAGAGGGAACTCCCGGCCCCGAAGCCGTGCTAGCCTGTGGCCGCCCCTTCCAAGGGGGGCGGCCACGTTCGTTTGGGGCCCGGCAGCCGACGGCCCGGCCACGACTTAGCACCCAACCATTCGGGCCCTCCCGTACGACCAATGGATGACGACGAGATGATGGTTCCGGAGGCTCCCCGGATGACTCCTGACCGCGCCCTCGTGGAGGCGGTTGCACACGATGGCGACGAGACGGCGTTCCGGGAACTCTACCGGCGCCATACGTCGCGGCTCTATCCGCTGGTATTGCGGATCGTGGGCGGCGCGGAAATGGACGCCGAGGATGTCGTCCAGGAGGCATGGATGCGCGCGGTGGCGGGCATGAGCCGGTTTCGCGGCGACTCGAGCTTCAGCACCTGGCTGTGTGCGATCGGGCTCAACGCGGCCCGGGACCATCTCCGACGCCGGGGCAAGTGGAACGCCACCGAGGACGTCACCGAGATGGAGATCGCTGCACCACCGACGTCGCACGGCCAGCGCATGGACCTGGAGCGCGCCATCGCCGCGCTCCCGCCCGGCTGCCGCACGGTGCTGGTGCTGCACGACGTGGAAGGATTCACACACGAGGAAATCGCGCGGCGGCTCGGGATCGCGGTCGGCACCTCGAAGAGCCAGCTCTTCGCGGCGCGGCGCGCGGCCCGGACGCTGCTTGGCGGCAACAAGGAGATGACGCATGCACGACCGTGATGATGACCAGTTGACGGCCGCCGAGCGGGAGGCGTTCGAAGCGCTTCCGCGCGAGGCGATGCCGGGCCGGCTGCTCGAGGAGCGGGTGGTCTCGGCGCTGCGCGTGCGCGGCCTGCTGGGCGAACGGCACGTGACGCGCCGCTTCGCCTGGAGCCGGATTCCGATCGGCTTCGCGGCGGCGGCGGGCGTCGCGCTGTTCGCGAGCGGTCTCGCGTTCGGCCAGTGGATGGGGGCGCGTCATACCGCGCAGGTGATGCTCGATCTCCAGAAGCAGGACGCCGCGAACGCGTCGGCCGCGGTGGAGCGCACCGGCAAGGCCTATCTCTCCGCCCTCGGCGCGCTCGCGCAGGCCTCGGCGTCGTCCGATCCCGCCCAGGTGGCGCGTGCCCGCGAGGCGGCCGAGAGCGTGCTGCACGATGCCGCCAACGAGATGGTGCGGATCTCGCCCGACGATCCGGTGTCCGCGGGCATTCTCAAGAGCCTCGATTCCAAGGTCGAGGCGACGCCGGCCAGCGCCAACGGCAAGCGGAAGACGGTGTGGTTCTGATGCCGGCACGAGCAGGGGGAAGACATCATGATGCGTAGCATCGCCACCACGTTCGCCGCCCTGCTCCTGGCCGCCGTATCGCCGGGCTCGTGGACACGCGATCTGGCACACGCGTGTGACGACCCGGCGGCGGCGGCTATTCTCGCTGCGGCCGACGGGGATCAGACCGCCGAGGAGGCGCGCAC
>DATEMP010000285.1:0-8309 GCA_035275545.1 Candidatus Eiseniibacteriota bacterium
TCGACTGGTGCAACCTCCATCGACACGGGCTCGACCACGAGCGGAACGTCGGCGATCGCCGGCGCTTCGCTCACGGGCGCTGTCCCGGCCGGAACCGCCGGCGCCGGCAGATGGATCTCGTGCGGATCATGGGAGACCAGATAGGGCGCGGCGCGCTCGGTGAGCTCCACCGGCTCCGGCGTCGACGGAATGCGGGGCGTGTCGTCACGCCACGGGGGAAGCGGTGCGGGCGCGAGGTCGACCTGCTCGGCCTGCGCCTGCGGCGACGGCGGGATCAAGCCGGTGAGCTCGAGCGGCGGGTGGGTTGCCGCTAGCGCCGCCAGCGCCTCCGCCGTGGCCTGAGCCTCATTGGAAGTCACGCTCGCGAACGCATCGGCTTCGACGCTTCCCTCCTCCGCCGTGGCTTCGCCCGGCTCCACGCTCCTGCTCCGCCGGGAGAACAGTCCCGTCACCGAGTGCCAGAAGCGCGTGAACGGGTTCGATCGCGTGGGGGCGGCGCCTGGCTCCTGTGCCTCGCCTTCCACACTGATGGTATCCCCGGCGACCTGACTCGGATCGGCGTCGTCGAGAGCGCCCGCCTCCACGTCGGGAAGCGGCTGGTATTCGGGCCCCGCCACAACCACCGGATCCGGCTCGGAAGCCCGCGCGTCGATCGGCGCGTCATCGACCGCCTCGATCGCCGCCGGCCCGTACTCGACAGGCGCATCCTCGACCACCCCGAGCATCACCGGCCCGTATTCGGCCGGCGCTTGCTCGACGAGATCGTGTGCCGACTCCGCGTACGCGACGGGCGCTTGCTCGATCACCTCGGGAGCCACGGACGCGTCGACGATGGGTGCCGCCACCACTGGCTCGGCCGCGTACAGGGCCGGGACGTTCTCCATGCCCGCCCAGATCCCTTCGACCTCGGCCCCTCCGGCCCCGGTCTCGCGGTCCCACGAGAGGCGCACTTCGACCTGCTGGCCCGCGGGCAGGCTCCAGGCCTTCGCCTCACGGCCGCTCGCGTCCCGGATGGTCACGCACGCGGGGTCGGCCTGCTCCCCGTGGACCCAGACGCTCACGCGGGCATTGCCGATCCAGCCGAATCCGACCGAATCCGCCCCCTCCGTGAATGCGAACGAGCACGGCCTGGGTCCGCCGGCCTGATCCCAGAGTTCGGCGTGGGAGAACAGGAGACCGCTCAGGGCGTGATAGAGGGTGGCAGGAATGGGGTGCCGGGCGGTCTCGGCCGCACCCGAGTCGCGGGCGACTCCGCCCACGTCTGCGAGCCAGCCCTCGGCGTCCCGGGTCGCGAATCCCTTCGGCACGCCCACCAGCCCGAGCTGGAGACCCGGGAGCGCGGTGGTGGCGGCCAGGACTTCACCGGTCGGCTGAACGAGAACTTCCCAGCTCAGCTCGACGTGGGTCGACCTGCTCATGGAGTGGGGCTCCCTCCCCGCGACACATCCTGGCTTCCCCACGCGTCGCGCGGAGTGCGCCCGGGCTATTCGCCTAGCCCGCAAGTGTCAATGGGATATTGGTTTGTGTGGCACAGGTCTTGCGTTAAACTCATCCGTCGCCGGTTCGACACCGCCAAGCGGCAGCCGTTCCGTCGAGCACAATGCGTTCCAGTCGGGTGAGGGGTTGCATTATGCATGCCGCATCCTTACCTTGCCGCGGATCCCGGACCCGACATGCGGGCCAATTGAGTGAGGTTCCCATGAGGCATCGCCAAGCGATTCTGGTCGTTGCGGTATTGCTGCTCGGGAGTGTCCTGCCCGTGCGCGCCGACCTGACATTGCCGCTCGTGGCGCCGGTTCCGGTGCCTGGCGACTCGCTGCCCAGCTCACGGATGGACGTGGTGACGAACGCCCGCACCGCCTACCAGTCCGCCTGGGACAAGCGGGAGGCGCATGACCATGCCGGGGCTGCCCGGACCTCCGACGCCGCCCTCGAGGCCATTCAGAAGGCCCTGGACGGCGAGCTGGACGCCACCTCGCGGCGCGAGCTGATCGACATCCAGTCGAAGCTGACCGGGTTGCGCGACGCCGCCCGCGATGCAAGCAAGGATTCGCCCCGTGATGCGGGACGCGAGCCGGCGCGTGCGTCGGTGCCCGATCGCGCCCGGACGGAGACCCCCGATCGCGGGGTGCTCAACGCCCCGGCAATCGAGGACATCGAGCCCCAGTACAACGCCGAGGTGTACCGCTACATCGAGTACTTCACCGGTGCCGGGCGCTCGGTGTTCGAGCGCTGGCTGATCCGTTCCGGCCGGTACATGACGCTGTTCCGCGACGTGCTCAAGAAGGAAGGGCTGCCGCCCGACCTGGTGCACCTGGTGTTCGTGGAGAGCGGGTTCAACCTCCACGCGCGCTCGGTGTCGGCTGCGGTGGGTCCGTGGCAGTTCCTGCGCTCCACCGGCCGGCTGTTCGGCCTGACCGTGAACCAGTGGGTGGACGAGCGGAAGGACCCCGAGAAGTCGACGGTGGCCGCCGCGCGCTACCTCAAGCACCTCTATTCGATCTTCGGCGACTGGCCGCTTGCGCTCGCCTCGTACAACGCCGGCGAGGGCACGGTGCTGCGCGCCATCAAGAAGCAGGGCACCACGAACTACTGGGACCTGCGCTTGCCGCGCCAGACCGAGGACTACGTGCCGCAGTTCATGGCGTGCCTGGCGATCTCGCGCGACCCGGAGAAGTACGGGTTCGACTCGGTCGAGCTCGACCAGCCCATGGACTTCGACGAGATCGCGCTCAAGGGCTCGGTGGACCTGCGCGCGATCGCCAAGCTCGCCGACTGCAGCTACGAGGAGATGAAGGCGCTCAACCCCGCCGTGCTGCGCCACGCCACGCCCGGTCGTGACGGCGTGACGATGCTGCGCGTGCCGCGCGGCAAGGGCGAGGTGATCATCACCAAGCTCCAGAAGGGCGCCGAGCTGCCGGCGGTCAACCTGAGCGTCAAGCACCGCGTGCGCCGCCGCGAGACGCTGCAGGGAATCGCCAACCAGTACCACGTGAGCGCGACCCAGCTCGCCCGGGCCAACAGCATCTCGCGTGCGCGGCCGCTCAAGCGCGGCATGATCCTCAACGTGCCCGCGAGCCTCAACCCGCCCGCGCCCGCCGACCTCGAGAAGGACGATCCGCGCGCCTCGACCGCCTACGTGCCCTCGCGCAACATCCGCACGCCGGCGTCGCTGGAGGCCGAGTCCGACGCCGAAGGCCGCATGCGCCACACCGTGCGCAAGGGTGAGTCGCTCTCGGACATCGCCGACAAGTACGGCGTCACGGTGACCGACATCAAGCGCTGGAACCACCTCACCGGCAACTCGGTGAAGCGCGGCACGCGGCTCAAGATCCGCACCGGCGACGCGGCGGTCAGCTCGCCCGAGTCGCTGGCGGCCGACAGCGCGCGGGTCGCGAAGCTGGTCCCGCCCAAGGCCAGGCACTCGCGCTCGTCGCGCCACATCGGCGGCACGGTGCGCGTGCGCCCCGGTGACACGCTGAGCGAGATCGCGACGCGTCACGGGACGACCGTGAGCCGCCTCAAGCGGGCGAACGGGATGAGCTCGTCCACGGTGCGCACCGGCCAGCGCCTGAGGCTGCCGGGCTAGAGGTCACTCCGCGCGGCGCCCCCCCGGTTAGTGCTCCGGGTCGGGGCCGCGGATCACGCCGCCGGCGGGGACGTCGCCGGTGAAGTCGCCCTCCTCGACGTGCGCGCCGATGCGCGCGTTGCGGCCCACGGTCACGCCCTCGGGAATCCGCGCGCATTTGCCGGTGACCAGCAGGCCCGCGGACAGATGGTCGGGGCAGGCCTGGTTGGGGGTGTTGTCGTCGCCGAAGCCGATGCGCGCGCCGGAGCCGACCACCACCTCCTTGTCGATGATCGCCCGGTCGACCTTCGCCCCGCGCAGCACCAGCGTGTCGTTCATGATGATGCTGTCGTGCACCTCCGCCCCCGGCGCCACCACCACCCCGGGGAACAGGATCGACCGCGACACCTTGCCCGAGATCCGGCAGCCGTTGGCGATCAGGCTGCGCTCGGCCATACCGCCCGACTCGAAGCGCACCGGAGGCCGCACCGCGCTCTGGGTGTGGATGAGCCAGGTGGGGTCGTTGAGGTCGAGCGGCGGCGCGTCGGAGAGCAGGTTCATGTTGCTGTCGTAGTACGAGTCGATCGCGCCCACGTCCTGCCAGTAGTCCTTGAACTTGTACGCGTACACGGCGCCGCCCCGCTGCACCAGGCGAGGCAGCAGGTCCTTGCCGAAGTCGTGGCTCGAGGCGGGCATCGCCGCGTCCTCGACCAGCCAGTCGATGAGCGAGCGGCGGTCGAACAGGTAGACGCCCATCGAGGCAAGCCGCGAGCGCGACTCCCGGGGTTTCTCCTGGAAGCCGATGACGCGGCCGTTCTCCTCGGTCTCGAGAATCCCAAACGAGCTCACCGATTCGGCCGGCACCTCGGTCACCGCCACCGTCACCGATGCCCGGTTCGCCTCGTGGAACGCGTAGAGGATGTTGTAGTCCATCTTGTAGACGTGGTCGCCGGACAGCACCAGCACGTGGTCGGTGATGCGGCGTCTTAGGTGGAAGAGGTTGCGGAAGATCGCGTCGGCGGTGCCCTGGTACCAGTCGCTCTCGACCGAATCCAGCGAGGGCTGGAGCAGCTGCACCCCGCCGCGGGTGCGGTCCAGGTCCCAGGGACGGCCGATGCCGATGTGCTGCCGCAGCGAGGTGGGCCGGTACTGGGTGAGGATGCCGACGTCGTAGATGCCCGAGTTCACGCAGTTCGAGAGCGTGAAGTCGATGATCCGGTACTTGCCGCCGAACGGCACCGCGGGCTTCGCGCGCCGCTCGGAGAGCAGACAGAGCCGCGACCCGACGCCGCCGGCGAGGATGAACGCGTAGCGGTTCGAGCTCATACCAGGTCCTGCGTCGCCACCCGGTCCGCGATCCGGGTCCCGGGCGCCAGCACACCGGGCTCGAAGTCCTCGGCCCCCGCACCCACCCCCACCACCACCTGGGGGCCGACGCGTGCCCCGTCCGGGATCACCGCGTCCTTGCCGACCAGTGTGAGGCCGTCGAGCCACGCGAGCGCGGGATCGCTCGAGCGGTCCCCCTCTCCGAGCGATGCTCCCTCGCCGACCCGCACGAACTTGTCGAGGATCGCCGCGCGCACGCTCGCCCCGCGGGCGACTGTCACGTCCTGCATGATCACCGAGTCCGACACCTGGGCGCCTTGATGGATTTGGACGCCGGGGAAGAGCACCGAGTTGCGCACCTTGCCCGCCACCCGGCAGCCGTTCGCGACCAGGCTCCCCTGCACGTCCGCCCCCGGCAGCAGCAGCACCGGCGGGCGCTCCTCGTCGCGCGTGAGCACCGGCCAGCGCGCATCGTGGAGCTGGAGCCGCGGCTCGGGGCGCAGCAGGTCGAGGCTCGCCCGATGGTAGGTCGCCACCTCCCCCACGTCCTCCCAGTAGCCCTCGAACGGGCAGACGTGCACCTTCTCGCCCGCCTCGACCAGCGTGCGGATGACGTTGAGCGCGACGTCCACCGGGCGGCCGCGCAGCGCCTCGCGCAGCACCTCGGTCTCGAACAGGTAGACGCCCATCGAGGCGAGCCGCGCCTCGGTCTTCTCCGGCTTCTCCTCGAAGCTCCGCACCCGGCCGTCGTCGTCGACGGTCACCATGCCGAAGCGCCGGGTGCGATCGGGGGTGACCGGCAGCACCGCGATCGTCACCGCCGCCCCCGCGCGCTCGTGCGGGTGGACCAGCGCCCGGTAGTCCATCTTGTAGACGTGGTCGCCGGAGAGCACCAGCACCCGGTCGGCGCGCGATTCCTCGACCGCGTCCCAGTTCTGCGCGATCGCGTCCGCGGTGCCGCGGTACCAGCCGGCGTGATCGCGGGTCATGAAGGGCTGGAGGATCACCACGCCCGGCTCGCGCCCGTCGAGGTCCCAGGCGCGCCCGGAGCCGATGTGGTCGTGGAGCGAGGCGGGCGCGTGCTGCGTGAGCACGCCCAGCCGATGGATGCCGGAGTGGCAGCAGTTGCTGAGGGTGAAGTCGATGACCCGGTACTTGCCGCCGAACGGGATCGCGCTCACGGCGCGCTCGGCCGCCAGGACGCTCAGCCGCTCGCCGCTGCCGCCCGCCAGCACCAGCGCCAGTGCGTCCCGCATGTCCGCGCTCCGTCGGAAGGGTGTGCGAGAAGAGAAAAGAAGGGCGAAGCTACGGACCGACTGGCCCTGCCGTCAAGTCCGCGCGGGGAGCGCGGCTACCAGCTGAACGAGGCCGAGACCAGGTGGGTGGTGTCGAGGTTCTGGTCGTTCGGGAAGTCGCCCTCGTCGCCGGCGAAGAAGCGGTGGAGCGAGGCGGCGTAGTCGACGCCCAGGTGCTTGTAGCGCACGCCGGCGCCGAAGGTGAGGTCCTTCACGTTTGCCCCGCCGCGGAGCGCGAACGTGTTGTTGTACCAGTACTCGAGCCCGGTGCGGAACTCGGCGGTCACCTGCCCGACCTTGAGCTGGCTGTCGCGGCGGCGGCCCTCGAAGCCCCAGCCCAGGTCGATCGCCCAGGTGAGCGCGTTCTTCTCGGCCGGGAAGAAGTTGAACGCCACCCCGGTGTCGATGGTGGGCGCGACCAGCTCGCGCGTGCCGTTGCTCCACGAGAGCCAGGTGGTGGTGAGGTCGTGGACCGTGATGCCCACGGTCACCGCGTCCCGGGGCATGAAGAGCAGCCCGGCGTCCAGCCCGGCGCCGAACGAGGTGACGTGCTCGCGGAACAGCGTGTCGGGAATGCTCTGGCGCACGAACTTGACCGTGCCGCCGAACACCCAGTGCGGGCCGTCGTGGCGGGCGTACGAGAGCAGCACCGCCATGTCGTTGCTGCTCGCCTGGTAGAAGTCGATGTCGGTGATGCGCTCGCCGGGCTGCCAGCGCCCGTCGCCCTCGCTGCCGTCGGCGTCGAAGGTGGCGGGAATGCCGTCGGTGCCGTCATCGAGGAAGTTGACGCCCGGCTGGAGATCACCGGGACGCGGCGTGACGCCGATGTCGTCCACCGCCAGCCGGATCAAGCCGATGCCGAGCGCCGACTGCTTGTTGGAAACCCCGCCGAGCGGCAGCACCACGCCCACGTAATCGTGGTTCACCAGCCGTCCGAACTTCTCGGCGTGCTGGGGAATCACCTCGCGGTAGGGCAGGTAGACCATGCCCGCCGGGTTCCACCACGGCGCGGTCGCGTCATCGGCGACCGCGGTGAACGCTCCGCCCATGCCGACCGCGCGCGCGCCCACCGGCGCCTTGAGGAACTCCGCGGCGTACTTGGTGGCATGCGCTGCGGGAGCCGCGAACAGGCACGCGATGATGAGGGGGAACGCACGACGGAAGGCGGCCCGCAAACGGGCTGGACGCTGCATGCAGAGCCTCGGGGTGGAACGCGAACGCGATGTGCGCGAAAGCCTACGGGCGTGCGCGATCAGGTGTCAACCCGATGCGGCGTCGGCTGCCACTCGGGCATGCTCACCTCGCCGATCGGGCGCGCGATGCGCCACTCGCCGCGCGTGCGCACCAGCTCGTCGGCGGAGCGGAAGGCACGCACCTCGCCGCTGCCGGTCGCGCGATACCGGACCTGATAGCTCACGAGCATTCTCCCTCCCGTCACCGGCAACGACCGGAATCCCTCGAGCGTCAGCTCGTCGGTGGGCGGCAGGAACCACAGCATGCCGGGCCAGGGCGGCTGATGCCGTCCCTCCGCCAGGCACTCCCACGCCGCTTCCGCGTCCCCCGCGCGCAACGCCTGCCAGTAACTGCGCAGCGTCGAGCTGGGCGAGATGAAGCGCGAGTCCACCGTCGAGCGCTCGCCCTGACCGAGCAGGCTCAGGCTCACGAGCACCATCAGCAGCAGGCCACGATGCGGGGCGGCGGCGCGCGCCACGATCACACCGGGAGGCGCAACGTCCCCTTCCGCCGCCCCTGACGCTGGTTCTACCCCGGACGGGGGTGGCGGCGTTCCCGATTCCTGCTCGGCCCCATCGGCTACGGCTGCGGGGGCTGCGGGGACCAGGCTGTGGATCTGCACGGAGGCTCCTGCGGGCCGCGGGAGCGGCACGCGCTTCGGGCGTCCATGCGGGTGGTGGCGGCGGGTCTTGCGCCGCCGTGGCGGAATCCAGCGAGGATCCGCCCAGCTGGATGCTTACAGGGCACGATTCGTTCCCGCGCGACGGCGCGGAGTCTGTTCCGGGGGGATCCTGAGAAGAATTCTAAGTCGCAGCCGGAACGGCCGTCAAATCAATACGTTGGAGAACGGCGCTCCGGCCGACGCCCGGGCGGTCCAGGGCGACCTC
>DATEMP010000286.1:0-13986 GCA_035275545.1 Candidatus Eiseniibacteriota bacterium
GTACGGCTCCTCGTCGACCGGATCGGGCATCCGTGCCGGCTCGAACGGCCGCGTGGGCTGGAAAACCACCCCCCCGCGCTGGACGGTCCGCGGGGGCTCCGCGGCGGCCGGCGTCGGGAATTCGGGCTCGCGCGCTTCGGGTGCGGGAGGCGCTGCGGCCGCCGGGGTCTTGAGCCCCAGGCCGCCCTCCAGCTCCTGCGCGAGTGCCTCGAGGTAGGCGGTGGCCTCGCTGCAGCCGCGCTCGTAGTACTCGCGCGTGGCGCCGGAATCGGCGCGCGCGGTCGGCGCGCTGAACAGGATGCGACGGAAGGCCGCGGCCCGCGCGGGCTCGCTCGGCCAGATGCGCTGGAGCAGGGTGAGGGTCACCTGCCGCCACTGCTTGAAGCTCTGATCGCGCGGCCCGGCGTTGCGGAGCTCGCGCAGGATCGAGATCAGCTCGTGGAGCTGCTCACGGGCGGGCCCCACCGGCATGGAGGCGCTCACGCGATCCGCGCCTTCCGTGCGTCACCAGTCCGAGAATCGCTCCTCGCGCCACGGATCGGCTTCATTGTGGTAGCCGCCGCGCTCCCAGAATCCGGGGTGATCCTCGGCGGTGAGCTCGACGGCCCGCACCCACTTGGCGCTCTTCCAGAAATAACGGCGCGGCACCACCAGCCGGAGCGGCCAGCCGTGCTCCGCGGTGAGAGCCTCGCCATCGTGCTGCCATGCGAACAGGACGTCATCCTTGATCAGCTCCGCCAGCGACAGGTTGGTCGTGAACCCCTGCTCCGCGTGGATGACGGCGAACCGGGCTTCCGGCTTCACCCCCACCCGACTCAGCACTTCCCTGAACGATACGCCGTGCCATGTGTTGTCGAACCGGCTCCAGCGCGTCACGCAATGGATGTCGGACCGCACATCGACCGTGGGCAGCGCCAGGAACTGCTCGTAGCTCCACCGCACCGGGTGGTCGACCAGTCCGTGGACCCGAAAGTCCCACGTCTTCAGATCCACGCCGGGAACCGAGCCGTGATGCAGCACCGGCCACTTGTCCGTGCGAACCTGCCCCGGGGGAAGGCGCGGCTCCTGGCGTGGACTCTCCACGATATCGGCACGGGACGGGCGGGAGTTCATCGCCGATTGGTCCTCCAATGGAACGGGCTCCGGGCGGGCTCCGGGATGGCACGGCCGGCCCGGGTCGCGGGGCCGGAAGCAATGGTCGAAATGCATGATAGGCGCCGGTGGCGGGCCGGCCAAGGCGGCCCGATCGTCCGCCCGGCTCCCGGGGATTGCCCGCTTGACCGCCTCCCGGCCTGGTGGAAGCATGGGAGTCGGCTTCACGACGAGCAGCTTCGCGGTCCGGCCGAGAAGGTCCACATGTTCAGCGCCTTTCTGCGCCATCACACGCTGCTCGTCCACCTCCCGTTCGCGTGGATCTCCGGAATGCGCACGTTCTCCCCTGGGAAGGGCCCCGCGGGCCCGCGCGCCGCGGGCACCGACGAGAGCTTCATCGCATTCTTCGAGTCGTCCGAGGATCCGATGGCGATCCTCGACTCGACGCTGCGGATCACCTCGGCCAACCCGGCGGCCGCGCGCCTGCTGCGCACCACGGTCGCGCGCCTCAAGGGGACCTCGGCGCTCGAGGCGGATCTCCTCGCCCGCCTGCTCACCGCGGCCAGCATCCCGCAGCGGCTCAAGACCGATCCCTCGCCGGTGGTCGACGAGGTGGCGGTCACCGACAGCGAGGGGCAGCCGATCCAGTGCCGGATCGAAGCGGTGGCGCTGCCGGGCAGCCGCACGCTCATCCACCTGCGCGACACGACTCCCATGCTGCGTGCGCGCGCGGCGCTGCGTTCCGCCGACACGCTCCATCGCGCGATCTTCGAGGCGCTGCCCGCGGTGTGCTGGACCATGGCGCTCCCCGAGGAACGCCTGATCGAGGTCAGCCCCTCGGTCGAGCGTCTGTTCGGATACCAGCCCGCCGACTTCCGGCAGCGGCCCGATCTCTGGGACGAGCTGGTGCATCCCGCCGACCGCGAGCGGATCCGCGGCGAGTTCCGCGTGGGGATCGCGGCCGGGCGCCCGTTCGAGATCCGCTTCACCGGGCTCCATCGCGACCACCGCGATCTCCCCCACCTCGTGAACCGCGTCGTGCCGGTCGCGGACGAGCGCGGATGGGTGGACCGCTGCGAGGGGTTCATCGAGGACCTGGGCCTGCAGCGCTCGCTCGAGCAGCGGCTGCGCGCCACGCAGGCCAACCTGCACCACACGCTCGAGGCGGTGTCGTCGGGCGTGCTGGTGGTGCGGCCCGGGGAGCGCGGACCCGAGATCGCGGTGTGCAACCGCCGGCTCTCGGAGATGCTGCGCCTCGACGCCCCGCTCGCGCCCGGAACGCCGATCGGCCTGGCGCCCGAGGAGCTGCGCCTGCTCATCTACGGTGCGGGCAGCGAGTCGGAGTTCGATCGCCGCCTGCTCTCGGACGAGGTCAAGGACGAGGTCGCCGAGCTCAAGGAGCCGGTGCGCGTGCTGCACCGCTACGCCGGGCCGCTGCGCGACGAGCTGGGCCAGGTGGTGGGGCGGATCGTCACCGTCGAGGACATCACCACCTCGTGGCAGATGCAGCGCCAGCTCACCCACTCGCAGAAGATGGAGAGCATGGGGCGGCTCGCGGGCGGGGTCGCGCACGACTTCAACAACCTGCTCGGCACCATCCTCGGCTTCTCGTCGCTGCTGCTCGAGCAGGTGGGCAAGGACGACGCCCGGCGCGCCGGGCTGGAGGAGATCGCCCGGTCCGCGGAGCGCGCCTCGAACCTGACCGCGGCGCTGCTGGCGTTCAGCCGCAGCGCGCGATTCGAGCGCGCCCCGGTGAGCCTCAACCGGGTGCTCGAGGACTCCTACCAGATCCTGCGCAGCACCCTCGACCCCTCGGTGTCGATCGTGATGACGCTCGACCCCGCGCTCCCCACGCTGCTGGGCGACGGCCTGCTGCTCCAGCAGCTGGTGGTCAACCTGGTGCAGGAGTCACGCGACCGGCTGGCGACCGGCGGCACGCTGCGGCTCGTGACCCGCACCTTCGAGCAGCCGGTGCCGGCCGAGCTGCAGGAGAACGAGGGCACGACGCGCCGAGTCGTGGCGCTCGAGATTCACGCGGGAGGGGCGGCGAAGACCGAGGACACCCCGGCCCAGGCCAGCCGCAGGCCCCCGCCCGGCGAGACCACGGCGGGGCTGGCGCTCACGATCGCCGAAGACATCATCCGCGCACACGGCGGCTTCCTGGTGCAGCGCTCCGCGGGGGCGCACGCCTCGTTCGAAGCGGTGTTCCCGGCCGAGCGCGACGAGGAAGCACCGGTGTACCGCCACGAGTCCGCCTCGGCGCGCGGCCACGAGGTGATCCTGGTGGTCGACGACGAGCCCGGGCTGCGCGCCCTGGCCAAGACCGGCCTGCGCCAGCGCGGCTTCGACGTCCTGACCGTGGAGAGCGGCGAGCAGGCGCTCGACATCCTGCGCAAGGGCGAGCCGGCGGTGGACCTGGTGGTGCTCGACCTGACGATGCCCGGGCTCTCGGGCGAGAAGGTGCTGCGGGCGATCCGCGGCTTCCGCCCGAACCTGCCGGTGCTGATCGCGAGCGGCTACGCCACGGTGCACGACCAGTCGTCGTGGATCGCCGCCGGGGCGGTCGGATTCCTGGCCAAGCCCTATCGCATCCAGGATCTCGCCGCCAAGCTCCGCGAGGTGCTGGACCGGGCACCGGGCCGGGCGTCGTAGGTGGCGATCCCGCCGTTCAGCATCTTCTCAGCGATCAGCGAGCTGTTCGTGACCGTGGGCGTGTTCACCATCATCCGTCGCAACTGGACGCGCCGCGCCTTCCCGCTCGCGCTGCTGCTCGCGGTCGCCCTGTTCGAGGCGTTCGTGAACGTCGTCTACATGGCGAACCGCGCCTCGCGGGCCGCGACCGGCGCCGACGTGATCTCTCCCGGCATGAAGGTGTTCTTCGCCGCCCACGGCATGCTGTCGCTGCTGGCCTACCTGGTATTCGTCATCCTGGCGGTGTTCGCGTGGCAGGAGCAGCGCGCCGGCCGGTTCTTCTTCCGCGAGCGGCCTGTGCTCACCTGGGCGTTCATCGCCGTCTGGACGGTGAGCATCGTCTCGGGCGAAGCCCTGTTCGTGCTGCGCTACCTCGTCTGACGTTGGGCGCCGATCCGGGCCGCGCCCGGCGCCTGCGCGCTCCCCTGCTGCTCCTGCTCTGGGCACTGCTCGCCTTGGAGGCGCTGGGCGGGCTGGTGCTGTTCGTGGCGCGCCTGGTGGCGGGCCGTGCGCCGGACGAGACCGTGCACGTGCTGGCCGGGATCGCGCTCACCGGGGTGTACGCGGTCTACCAGTGGCGCCACTGGACGCGGGTGCGGCCGTTCCGCGGCCAGCTCCACTACGCGCTCGGGCTGATCGCCGCGCTCACCATGGCGCTCGTCAACCTCTCCGGGCTCTGGCTGGCGGCATTCTGGTGGCAGGACCGGTACGCCGCGCCGACCCCCGACCCGGTGCGCTATCCTCCCGCGCTGTCCGCGCTCCACAACGTGGCGAGCATGGTGGTGCTCACGTTCGTCGGCGCGCACCTGGGCGCGGTGCTGTTCCGCGACCGCTCACGCTGAATCCGGAGCCTCCATGTCCGAGACCTCGACCCTCGTCACCGCCGATCACTTCCGCTACCTCGCCGAGCGCACCACCCGCGAGGACGCGTTCTTGAAGAGCCTCAAGGCCGAGGCGACCGCCCAGGGCATTCCGCCGATCTGGATCGCGCCCGAGCAGGCGAGCTTCATGCAGATCCTGTTGCGCCTCGCCAAGGCGGTGGACGTGGTCGAGGTCGGCACGCTGGCCGGCTATTCGGCGATCGTCATGGCGCGCGCGCTCCCGGACGAGGGCTCGGTGCGCACCATCGAGCTGGAGCCGAAGCACGCTGACTTCGCCGAGCGCTGGATCGCGAAATCCGAAGTGTCCGGGAAGATCGACGTACTGCGCGGGGCCGGCATGGACGTGCTGCCGCGGCTCGCCGACGATTCCGCGGACGCCGCCTTCCTGGACGCCGACAAGGAGTCCTATCCGGCCTATCTCTCCGAGTGCCTGCGCATCGTGCGCGTCGGCGGGCTGATCATGGTCGACAACGCGTTCGCGTTCGGCGAGCTGTTCGCGAAGGAGTCGACGCGCTCCGGCGTGGCGGCGATGCGCGCCTTCAACGACCACATGGCGAGGCTCGCGCCGGTCCAGAGCATCATCGTGCCGATCGGCGACGGCCTGTGGGTGGGCGTCCGGCGCTAGAGGAGCTGCATCATCGCAAAGGCCACGCTCATCAGCGCCGAGCCGCCGATCAGCGCCCAGGGCGAATGGCACCACCGCGGCCCACGGGCGGGCGTGCCGCCCAGCATCATGATGAACAGCGCGCCGTAGCTGCCGTTCGCCACCACATTCCACTGCTCGGCGTCGGGCGCCACCAGCGCCGAGACGATCAGTCCGGTGCCGAACACCGCCGCGGACGTCACCATCGCCCACCGGGGGAACGTCCGGCTCTTCACGGTGAGCGCGGCGAGCACCAGGGCCGCCGCCATCACCCAGGCGGCCAGGTACGAGCTCAGGATGCGTACGATCGTGTCCACGTTCTCCTCCTCATTTCGAGTCGTACTCGAACACGTCCTCGATGCGCCGGTCGAACAGCCGCGCGATCTTGAATGCGAGCGGCAGGCTCGGGTCGTACTTGCCGGTCTCGAGCGCGTTCACGGTCTGCCGCGACACTCCCAGCCGCTCCGCCAGGTCGCCCTGCGACCAGGACCGCTCCGCCCGGAGCACGCGCAGCTCGTTCTTCATCGCTTCGTGGCGGTGCGTGCCTGGATCCATTGCGTCATCTCGTCGAGCGCCGCCGGCGCGATGGTTTCTTCGATCGCCGGATACTCCATGAGCGTGCAGGTCGTGCAGCGCTGGAACAGGTGGTTGAGCCCGGGCAGCTCCTTGACCGTGGCGTCCTTGAGCCCGCCCGCCTGGAAGGCGGCCTGGAGCGCGGCCAGGTTCTCCTTGGGCAGCACCTGGACATCCTTCTCGCCGTTGATCGCCAGCACCGGCACCTTCACCTTCTGCAGCGTGGGCCGCGGGTCGAACGCGAGGAAGTAGCGCATCCAGGGTGAGTAGAGCCGGCGGATCGCGCCGATCGCGGCGCTGTCGGGGTCCCCCGCCGCGGCGCGCTGCGCCTCGGGCAGGGCGGAGATCTGCAGCATCACCAGCTCGCGCGCCGCTGCGACCGCCCCCAGGCTGTCGCCCGCCTGGATCCGCCCGTATATCCGCCGGGTCACGGCCTGCTGCGCTTCGATCGAAGCCTCCGGGACCCCCATCGAGCGCGTGAGCGCCGCAGTCTGGAGCACCAGCGTCGAGTCTCCGGGGATCCCGGGGCCCGCCATGAGCACGATGAACGCGACATCGCGCGAGCGGATCGCGACCAACGGCGCGATGAGCCCGCCCTCGCTGTGACCGATCAGCCCGATGCGCTTGCGGTCGATCTCCTTGCGGGTCTTGAGGAACTCGACGCCTGCCAGCGCGTCGCTGGCGAAGTCCTCGCTGGTGGCGGTGGAGAACTTGCCGGTCGAGCCGCCCACGCCGCGGTCGTCGACGCGCAGGACCGCGATGCCGTTGCGCGTCAGGTGATCGGAGAGCACCAGGAACGGCCGGTGCCCAAACACCGCCTCGTCGCGATCCTCGGGACCCGAGCCGCTGATGAGCAGCGCCACCGCGAACGGACCCTTGCCCTTCGGCAGCGTGAGCGTGCCGGCGATGGTCACCTCAGGCGCGCGCTGGTTCGGGAACGTCACCGCGACCGTATCGTAGGCGAGCGGGCGGAGCGGCTCCTGCGGACGCTTCGGCAGCGGCACCGTTCCGCCACGCTTGAGCGCGAGCGGGAGCGACATGCCGCCCTGGCGCCACGTCCCGTCGAGGCTGTCCGGCGCGGCGCGGCGCGCGACGTACTCGCCGCCGATCCGCCGCATGGTGAAGCGCAGCGAGTCGCCGGTGGCGATCAGCGTGTCGATCGCGATCCCCATCGCACCCTGATCGGGGCTGTCCATCGTGCCCTTGAGCCCGCCGTCAGGAGCGCGATCGATGTGGATGATGAGCCGCATCATGCCCTGGAGCGAGCCGGCCCAGGCACCTTCGAGCGTCGGTGCGTCGGCACGCGCCGCGAGCGGCATCAGCAGCGCGATCCATGCGAACAGGACCCAGCGAAAGCGCTTCATGCCTTGCTCCTGGTCATGGTGGTCGTCTGGAGATAGCGGCCCTTCGCGAGGAAGAGCCCGAGGAAGTAGTTCAGCGGCATGAACACCAGCGAAGGATCGAACGGCCGATGGGGCTGTCCCGGCGTCAGGGCGTCCAGCACCGACATCGCCACCAGCCCGCACAGGAACGAGACGAACGCGAACGCGAGCCCGTCCGAGAGCACACGCGATTCGAGCTCGTCGGCGGCCCGGTACTCGCGGACGAACGCAACCACCATCCAGACGAAGGCGAGGATCGGCAGCGCCAGCAGCGCGGCCCTGAGGAGCTCGAAGGGAATGTTCACGGACCCCCGCACGATGCTGACGCCCAGGTAGACGAAGGCGAAGGTCGCGGCCGCCCAGCCGGAGGGCAGCCAGCGCGGGTCGGCAAACATGTGCGCCGCCGCGATCGCTTCGGGCGTCCTGGGGTCGTGCCAGGGCTTGAAGCTCCGCCACAGGAAGACCACCAGTGGCGGAAGCGCGACGAACGGCACCAGGTTCACGATGACGTCGTTCATGCTCGTTCTCCTTCCGATCAGCGATAGCGACGGTTGGCGATGATCAGCCCGATGATCCAGAGCCCCACCATCGCGGGCCATACGATCTCGCCCCAGTCGATGTCGGGCAGGCCGGCGTTGACGAGGAATCCGTAGGCGGTGGCGAGGAGTCCGGTGCCGGCGAACGCGATCGCCAGCGCATGGAGCTGGATGCGCTGCTGCAGCTCGTCGAGGCGCCGGATCGAGCGCGCCGAGCCGATGATGATGGCGCCGGTCGCGGCCCCCGCGATCAGCGCCATGGCGATGCGCATCGGCGAGCGCAGCGGGAACTGCTTCCCGTACCACGCGGCCGCGATCACGATCACCCCGGCGGCGAGCGAGAAGAGCAGGAAGCGCCGGTTCCAGCGCACCGATTCAGGCGTGGGATTGCACTCGGGGAGCATCGAGCCTCCGTGGTCGGCGTTGGGCGTCACGGAGGCAATGTAAAGCTCGCTTGTCAGTCTGTCAAGCGTACTTTACAGGCGCGGAAGATCGAGGGGACGAGCGCGGAGCGATGGTTTCAGCGATCCGCCCGGCTCAGGCCCCGAGCCAGCGCTTGAGCCAGGCGTTGACCTCTCGGTACCAGAGGATCGAGTTCGCCGGCTTCAAGACCCAGTGGTTCTCGTCCGGGAAGTAGACCAGCCGCGCCGGGACCCCCTTGGCCTTGAGCACGCCGTAGCACTCGAGCCCCTGCGAGACCGGGACGCGGTAGTCGCGCTCGCCGTGGATCACCAGCATCGGCGTGTTGAACCCGCTCGCGTAGCGCGCCGGGTTCCACTGGTCGATCACCTCGATCCCCTCCCACGGCTCGCCGCCCATCGACTGGGCGCGCCCCTGGGTCACGTCGCTGGCGTACTGGCTCATCAGGTCGTAGACGCCGGCGTGGTTGACGATGCACTTGAAGCGGTCGGTGTGGCCCTCGATCCACGACGCCATGTAGCCGCCGTAGGAGCCGCCCGCGGCCGCCATCCTGGTCTCGTCCACCAGCCCCGCGGCGATCAGCACGTCGGTCGCCTTCATGACGTCGTCGAACGGGCGATCGCCCCACGCGCCCTGGATGCGCTTGGCGAAGTCCTGCCCCCACGAGGTCGAGCCCTGGAAGTTGACCAGCGCCGCGACGTATCCGGGGGCCGCGAACGCCTGGCCGTTCCAGCGGAAGTGGAACGCGTCCGGGCTGATGCCGTGCGGCCCGCCGTGGATCACCTGGATCAGCGGGTACTTCTTCCCCGCCTGGTAGCCCGGCGGCAGCACCACGAACATCTGCACCGTCTCGCCGTAGGCGCCCTCGAACTGCATCTCGCGCACTTCGCCCAGCGACACCGGCGCGAGCGCCGCATCGGTGAAACGGGTGAGGCGCTCGGCATTGCCGCCCGCCGCGGGTGCCGCGTGGATCTCGGGCGGCATCGACAGGTGCTGGAGCGCGAAGTAGACGCGGTTCCCGGCCGCAGGCGTGAGCCCGGCGATCGAGCCGCCGGCGACCACGCGGCGCGGCGCGGTGTCGGCGCGCCCGAGCGCGAAGCCCGACACGCGGCCGTTCTCCTCCGCCTCGATGAACAGCGTGCCGTCGGCGGCGAACTCCCAGTGCACCGGCGAGAGATCCCACGCGTCGAGCAGCGGGGCGTGGCTCCTGGCCGCGCGGTCGTAGCGCATGAGCCGCACGCGGTCGGCGTAGAAGAACGGATCGTGCTGCATGCCGTAGACGATCGCCTTGCCGTCCGGCGTGTAGCGCGGGCGCAGGTCGTCGGCGGGGTGGTCGAGCGTGAGCGCCTGAGGCGTGCCGCCTGCCACCGGCACGGTGAAGATGACGGTGCGCATCAGCGCGCGCGCCTCGTCGACGATCACGCCCGCCCACGCGATCTCCTTGCCGTCGGGAGCGATGTCGTACTGGCCCGAGGGATCCATCCAGTCGAACCACGAGGTCGACTCGGGCGTGAGGTCGCGCAGCGTGCCGGAGGCGATGTCGTAGAGGAACAGGTGCGGCACCTCGCCGGTGGTGAGCCAGGTGTCCCAGTAGCGGTAGATGCGGTCCTCGGTGACGTGCGCCTTGACCGGGTCCTTGTCGCGCCGCTCGATCTCGGCCTTGGTGGCCTCGGGCGTCAGGTGCCCCTTGATGAGCGGCGTCCCGAACACGATGCCGGAGCCGTCCGGGAGCCAGGTGGGATCGAAGGCGCCGAGCGGCAGGTCGGTGACCCTCTGCGCCTCGCCGCCGTCGAGCGGCAGGATGTGGAGCTGCGACTTGCCTCCGTCCAGCTTGCGCGTGAACGCCAGCCTGCGCCCGTCGGGCGAGAACGCGGGATCGCCGCTCGCGAGCTCGGGCGAGGTGAGCGCGCGCGGCTCGCCGCCCTGGGCGGGCACCAGCCAGATGCGGCCGCGTCCCAGGTTCTTCTCGAGGTCGTAGGTGGTGACCGTCACCGCGAGCAGCGTGCCGTCGGGTGACGGGACCGGCGAGCCGACGCGCGGCACCGCCCACAGGTCCTGTGCGGTGATGGGACGCTCGCCCTTGCGGGCCGGATAGAGGGTGCTCGTGGGCAGGGTCATGACGGACATGGCGGGCTCCTGAGAAGGGGCGTCTCGCGGCGGACACGCAGGATAGCAGGGGGAAGCGCCGTGCCGGAAGACCGCGCCGCGGCGCCGCTTGGGGCCCGATCGCCCAACACCGCGTGCGGCTTTGCGCTATCCTCTCCGGTTCGAGACTTGGGCCGGAGGAACCGATACCCATGACCATGATCGAAGACGAACGCGGCACCGAGCGGCACCAGGTGCTCGACGATTTCAAGCTCCAGCTCCCGGATGCGGATCCGCAGGAGACCCAGGAGTGGGTCGAAGCCCTGGACAGCGTGGTCCAGACCCACGGTCCGGAGCGTGCCGACTTCCTGCTGCGCAAGGTGCTCAAGCGCGCCCGCCAGCTCCGCATCGGCCTGCCGGGCCTGATCCAGACCCGCTATATCAACACCATTTCGCCGGAGCAGGAGCCGCCGTTCCCCGGCGACGAGCAGCTCGAGCTGCGCGTGCGCCGCATCATCCGCTGGAACGCCGCGCTCATGGTGCTGCGCGCGAACCAGCGCTTCGCCGGCATCGGCGGCCATCTCTCCACCTACGCGTCGGCCGCGAGCCTCTACGAGGTGGGCTTCAACCACTTCTTCCGCGGCAAGGACGAGGGCGGCTCGGGCGACCAGGTGTACTACCAGGGCCACGCGGCGCCCGGCATCTATGCGCGCGCATTCCTCGAGGGCCGGCTCACCGAGCCGCAGCTCGATCACTTCCGGCGCGAAGTGGTGCGCGGCCAGGGACTCTCGTCCTATCCGCATCCGCGGCTCATGCCGGACTTCTGGGAGTTCCCGACCGTGTCGATGGGGCTCGGCCCCATGAACTCGATCTACCAGGCGCGCTTCAACCGCTACCTGACCGCGCGCGGCATCAAGGACACCTCGGCCTCGCGGGTCTGGGCGTTCCTCGGCGACGGCGAGATGGACGAGCCCGAGGCGATCGGCGCGCTCACGCTCGCGGCCCGCGAAGGGCTCGACAACCTCACCTTCGTGATCAACTGCAATCTGCAGCGGCTGGACGGCCCGGTGCGCGGCAACAGCAAGATCATCCAGGAGCTGGAGGCGTTGTTCACCGGCGCGGGCTGGAACGTCATCAAGGTGCTCTGGGCGCGCGATTGGGATCCGCTGCTCGCCCAGGACTACGAAGGCGTGCTGGTCGACGCGATGAACGAGACCGTGGACGGCGAATGGCAGCGCTACTCGGTCGAGACCGGCGCCTACATCCGCGAGCACTTCTTCGGCCGCGACCCGCGGCTCCTCAAGATGGTCGAGCACCTGAGCGACGACGAGATCCGCGGGCTCCGGCGCGGCGGGCACGACTACCGCAAGGTCTACGCCGCGTACAAGGTGGCGACCGAGACCCGCGGCAAGCCCACGGTTCTGCTCATGCACACGGTCAAGGGCTGGACGCTCGGCTCGGGGGCCGAGGCGCGCAACATCGCCCATCAGACCAAGAAGCTCGGCATCGACGAGCTGCGCAAGTTCCGCGACACGCTCGAGCTGCCGATCTCCGATCGCCGGCTCGCCGACGCGCCCTACTTCCATCCCGGGCCCTCGAGCCCCGAGGTCCAGTACCTGCTCGAGCGGCGCCAGGCGCTGGGCGGCTGCGTGCCGCGGCGCATCGTGCGGGCGAAGCCGCTGCCGCGCGCCAACGACAAGGCGTTCAGCGAGTTCTTCACCGGCACGCGCGAGGACCAGGCGGTCTCGACCACCATGGCGTTCGCCAAGCTGCTGCGCAATCTGCTCCGCGACCCGGGCATCGGCAAGCGCATCGTGCCGATCATCCCCGACGAGGCGCGCACGTTCGGCATGGAGGTGCTGTTCCGCGAGATCGGCATCTACGCATCGTTCGGGCAGAAGTACGACCCGGTGGACTCCAAGCTGGTGCTCTCCTACACCGAGAAGCCGGACGGCCAGCTGCTCGAGGAGGGCATCACCGAGGCGGGATCGATGGCGTCGTTCACCGCCTCGGGCACCAGCTACGCGGTGCACGGCGAGGCGACGATTCCGTTCTACATCTACTACTCGATGTTCGGTTACCAGCGCACCGGCGACTTCACGTGGGCATTCGGCGACTCGCGCGGGCGCGGGTTCCTCCTGGGCGCGACCGCGGGGCGCACCACCCTGAACGGCGAGGGCCTGCAGCACGAGGACGGGCACAGCCATCTCCTGTTCTCGGCGGTGCCCAACGTCCTGGCCTACGACCCGTCGTTCGCCTACGAGGTCGCGGTCATCATCCGCGACGGGCTCAAGCGCATGTACACCGACGGCGAGGACGTCTTCTACTACCTCACGCTCTACAACCAGGACTACCCGATGCCCGCGATGCCGGCGGGCGTCGAGGACGGCGTCCTGCGCGGGCTCTACCTGTACCGGGGCGCGGTCCAGCAGGCCAAGCACCGGGCGCAGCTCTTCGGCAGCGGGCCGATGATGCTCGCGGCCCTCAAGGCCCAGGAGATCCTCGCGGCCCGGTTCGACGTGGCGGCCGACGTGTGGAGCGCGACCTCGTACCAGCAGCTCCGGAACGAAGCGCTCGAGGTGGAGCGCTGGAACCGTCTGCATCCGCAGGCGCCGCCGCGCGTGCCGTACGTGACGCGGGCGCTCGCCAACTCGCCCGGGCCGGTGATCGCCTCGAGCGACTTCATGAAGGCGATGCCGGACATGGTCGGTCGGTGGATTCCGCGCACCTTCGTCCCGCTCGGGACCGACGGGTTCGGCCGGAGCGACACCCGCGAGGCGTTGCGCCGCCACTTCGAGGTGGACGCCGAGCACATCGTGATCGCGACCCTCTCGGCACTCGCCCAGCAGGGCGAGCTCCCCGGGGCGGTCGTGGCGCGGGCGATCCAGGAGTACGAGATCGACCCGGACCGGGTCGAGCCGCGGCAGGCGTAGGACGAGGGCCCCTGGGGCCGCTTTTGACGCGCCGCAAATAGCCTCGCAAGTTCCGCAACGGCCCTGCCGATAACGGGATGGACCCCACGTCCGTCCACCCTCGGCAGGGAGCCATGTCGAACTATTTGTACGGACTGCGCCAGGATCCGTTCTCATCTCCGGCGACACTGTCCGCCAAGGAAGCCTCCCGTCTCATCCGCCGGCGCGTCGGCGCCTTCGGCGGTGACGGCGGCGCCCTGTTCCCGATCGCCACCTGCGACGAGATCCACCGGGTGACCGGCGGGCTCCCGGACGCGATCCTCGAGCTCGCGGGTCGCGCGCTTCAGCTCGCTGCCGCCGCAGGCGCCACCTCGGTGTCGATCGAGCACGTCCACGAAGCCCAGGCGGCCCAGCCGGTGAACACCGGGACCGAGACGCCCGCCCCGCACGACGATGCCGTCGAAGACGACGACGCGAGCACCACCCCGGCCGGCGACGAGGAGGTCGAGGAAGCGCAGGTCGAGGAAGAGCAGGTCGAGGAGGCGGCGATCGAGGAGGAGCCGACCATCGCCGACGACGACGATGAGCTGCCCCCGTTCCGGCCCGCGTCGTTCATGCTTCCCACCGAACCCAACCAGAACCTGAACAGCGACGCCCAGGAGTGGGTGGCGCGCTTCATCCCGAGCCAGATGCCACGCCCCGCCATGAGCGAGGCGGCGCGCGGCGCCCGCTCGCGGACCTCGAGCGAGCCCAAGAAGACGAAGAAGGAGC
>DATEMP010000287.1:0-4686 GCA_035275545.1 Candidatus Eiseniibacteriota bacterium
CGTCGAGGCGCGCGGGCGATTCGGGCTCGCCGTCCTCCCAGCGCTCCCAGTCCTTGAGCGCGAAGGGCGTGATCGGAACCCACGAGAGCCCGGCGACCGACACGCCCTCGACCGCAACCACGCGATCGTGCAGCAGTCGCCACAGTGCGCCGTCGTGCCGCTCGAGGCAGTCGTGGTTCGCGGCCCAGTCGTCGTTGCCCATGAGCAGCAGCAGCTCGCTGCCTTCCGCGGCCTCGTGCAGGCGCCGCGCGAACTCGACCAGGAATCCCTCCAGGAACACGCGCTGGTGCGCGACGCCCTCGGCGCCCGACGCGTGCGGCGCGAGATCGCCGCCGATCAGCACCGCGCGCGGCTGATGCGCGGCGACGATCGCCAGGAGCTGCTCGTAGAGCGCGCCCTGCCCGTGCAGGTCGGAGGTGTAGAACCATTCGGACACGCGAGACTCCCGCCGGCGACCCGCCGGGAACACAAAGGCAGGACAAGTGAGGCGCGCGCGAGCCTAGCGAGTGACTCCACGAGCCGCAAACGGGGAGAATCTCCTTGACCGTGATCGGCGCGGCTGCGGATACTTTTCGCTCGCTTCGCCACGCGCTCCCATCGGACCGTGCGCCATCCCCTTCGAGAGGAATCTTGTTCATGCTCCGACGCATGATTCCGTGCATCGCGCTCGCGCTCGGCATGCTGATGGCGCCGCATGGCGCGTCGGGCGCCGCCGTTCCGGGGAAGAATCTGCTGACCGATCCCGGGTTCGAGACCGTGAGGCCCGACCATTCCTGGATGCCCGCGGCGTGGGACACGTCGCTGAGCGCGATGTCCACGGTGTTCTTCCAGCGCGACACCATGCTCGCGCACAGCGGCCGGTACGCGATCAGCGTCGCCAACGTCAGCACCCTGCTTCCCATCTGGCACAACTGGAGCCAGACGCTGGTCGTGGGGCGCGAGCAGTGGGGCAAGGATCTGGTGTTCTCGGCCTGGACGCGCAGCAACGGCGTCTCGGGGCGCGGCTACATCCTGCTCCAGGCGTACCGCGACACGGTCGGCAAGATGGCGGCGACCTGGGGCGTTCCCCGCGACACGGCGCTGTCGCGTCTCGGGATCCTCATGATGAACGACCCGTTCGTCTACCTGGGCACGCAGCGCGAATACTTCTCGGACCACGAGACCGACTGGGTGCGGCGCGAGGTGCGGGTGTTCGTGCCGCCCTCGACCAACCTCATCATCGTCCGCTGCGGCCTGTTCGGCACCGGCCAGGTGTTCTTCGACGATGCCTCGCTCACGAGCGAGCCGGCGCGCCCGCCGGCCGCGCTGCCGGTGGGCGTGAACCTGCTCGCGGATCCGGGCTTCGAGGGCAACGGCGACGACTGGGAGTACTCGATGCCTCCGTACGACGAGATGCGCTACGAGCGCGACACGACCGAGGTGCACTCGGGCCGGGCGTCGCTGCGCTTCACGGGCGGCATGATGGGCATGGTCAAGACGCGCGTGGGGGTCGGGCAGCTGATCGCCAACCGCGCGCTGTCGGGCAAGCGGCTCCGCTTCACGGGCTGGGTCAAGTGCGACAGCCTCATGAGCCAGGCCTACCTCAAGCTCTACGCCACGACCCTGGCGCGCGACGAGGACATCGGCACGCCGAAACAGATCGGCAACACCGTGCCGTGGACCAAGCTCACCATGGAGATGAACGTGCCGAAGGATTCCTACCAGGTGTGGGCGATGATGCTCTACAACGGTCCGGCCGACGGACGCGTGTACTTCGACGACGCGTCGCTCGAGATCATCGGTCCTGTCGGGAGATCCCGGCCGCCGTCGAAGCCCGGCTCACGGGCGGGATCCGCGTCGACCAGCAGTCGCTAAAGCGCGCCGGAATCGCGCGCCGGCCGGGGTAACGCAGGTCAGGGGACTCCGCACTTGACAGCCGGTCGACCCCGACACAGACTTTCCCCTGCAGCTGGGCAGAAAGACCTCCTTGGCAAGGAGCTTTCGGACCCGAGCCGGGGTCCCGTTCGCTGCACGGGGCCTGCTCCACGGTGGGCGTGGGACTTCACGAGCGAGGTGAGTCACGCGCTGCGCACGGGAGCCTCGCGGTAAGGGAGCTGTGCGGCGTTCGAATCACTGGCCCGAAGTGGTTCCCTCTCGGGCGCCGAGTCGCATGGAGGCCCCCCTCCACTATTGATGGTGATCATCTCCCCCCCGCCGCCGGGTCCCCGCTCTTCCACCACATGATGTGATCGTGCGTCCAGGCCGCCGCATGCGCCGGCCTGACGCATCTCGCAGAGCGGGGACCGAATCTCAGTGTGGGCCCTTCCAGCCCGCGCCAGGCACTGTGCCGCGGGATTCGGCCCCGCATACACCGCCAGCTAGTACCAGTGGCGGCGGCGGATGTACCACCAGGTGCCGAACGCGGTCGCGGCGAGCAATCCGAGCGCGTAGAGCCAGCCCCAGCGCCACGCGAACTCCGGAAGGTGGAAGTTCATCCCGTAGTAGCCGGTGATGACGGTGAGCGGCAGCATGATGGTCGCGATCACCGTGAGCACCTTGATGACCTGGTTGAGCCGGTTCGACGTCACCGCGACATGGAGCTCGAGCAGCGTCGCCACCTCGTCGCGGAACGAATCGAGCAGGTCGCTCACGCGCGCCAGCCGGTCGTACACGTCCCTGAGATAAGGACGGACCTCGGCGGGCACGGGGCGGAACTCGTCGCGCGTGAGCGCCAGCACCGTGTCGCGCTGCGGGCCGACGATGCGGCGCAGCGCCGACAGGCCGCGCTTGAGCTTGAGGATGCCCTCGTTCATGGGCGCGTCGGGCTCGGTGAACATTTGCTCCTCGATCTCGTCCACCTGCACGGCGATCTGCTCGGTGATCGGCAGGTAGTGGTCGACCAGGACGTCGAGCAGGAAGTGGAGCAGGTAGGCCGGGCCGCGCGACAGCAGCTCCGGGCGCCGGGCGAGCACCGCGTGCGCCGCCGCGACCGAGCGGGTCGCACCCTCGTGGAACGTGACCAGGAAGCGCTTCCCGACCAGGATGTCGAGCTCGCGCAGCGTGGGCCGGTCGCCCGACTCCCAGCGCGCGGAGTGGACCGCGACGTACAGGTAGTCGCCGTAGTCGTCCACCTTGGGGCGGTTGATGTGGGTCACCATGTCGTCGAGCGCCACGGGATGGACCCCGAGCGGCGCCAGCAGCGCGCGCGCCTCGGACTCCTCGACCGCCTCGAGATCGAGCCACACCGAGCACGATCCCGCGTGCGCGAGCCGGATCGCCTCATCGGGAGCGAGCTCGCGCGCCCCGGAGGCGTCGGCGTGCCAGGCGCGGATCATCGGGTCGTGTCGGCCCTGGTGTCGGAGCCTCGGGGGGCGCGCGCGGTGGCGAGCTTGAGCGCCAGCTCGCAGGTGTTCTGGTGGATGCGCACCGTGTCGCTCACCTTGCGCGCGTAGCCCCCGCCCAGGGTGACCACCGCCGGGATGCCGCGCTCCGCGCATCCCTCGAGCACCAGCCGGTCGCGCTCGAGCAGCCCCGGGATCGTGAGGCGCAGGGCGCCCAGCTGGTCGTCGCAGTAGGGATCGGCGCCCGCCTGGTAGAGCACCAGCTCGGGCCCATGCTCCCAGACCCGCGGCAGGGCTTCCGCGAGCCGGCCATTGAACACGTCGTCGTCCGCGCCGTTCTCGAGCCCGATGTCGAGATCGCTCCGCTCCTTGACCGGATAGAGGTGCTCCTGGTGGATCGAGAACGTGAACACGTCGGGGTCGCTCCGGAACAGGTGCGCGGTGCCGTTCCCCTGGTGGAGGTCGCAGTCGACCACCGCCGCGCGCCGGATGCGCCCGTCGCGCTGCAGGACGCGGATCGCCACCGCCAGGTCGTTGATGTAGCAGAAGCCCGAGGCGAGGTCCGCGAACGCGTGGTGGAAGCCGCCCCCCAGGTGCGCGCTGAAGCCGGCCACCATCGCCATGCGCGCGGCGTGGGTGGTGCCGCCGGCGGCCGCCACGTAGGCGCACACGATCGGCCGGGTGAGCGGCAGCTCGGACATGCGGGTGCGGGCGGTCCAGCGGAGCTGCTCCAGATCCTCGAGGTACTCGGGCGTGTGGACCAGCAGCAGCTCCTCACGCGACGCAGGCGGGGCGGCGACGACGTCGCAGGGCTTTACCACCCCGGCCGCGATCAGTCCGTCGCGGACCAGCCGAAATTTCTCGGTCGGAAACACGTGGCGGCCGATGTCGCATTCGTACTCCGGCGAGAACACCACCGGCGTGGAGCGGCTCATGACCCGGTCATGGTCTCACCGGGCGCTCATCGAGCGCAAAAAGGCCGCCACGGGAGCCGCTCGAGACGCGCTGCCGGCCGGTCGCTGCGGCTGTCCGGTGCCCGGCGCTCTCGGCTACAATGGGTGCCCCGCATGCGTGCATCCCAGCGATTCCAGCTCCACGCGTTCCGCCGCCTCGAAGGCGCGCTGCTGCGCCGGCGCCTGCTCCAGCTCGACCCGCGCCTGCGGATCGAGCTCGCGGTGCTGGGCCTGCTGATCGCCGGGTTCCTGTTCTGGCAGGTGCGGGTGCCGCTCGACGGCATGGTGCGCGCCCGCGGACCGCTCGCCGGCGTGGGGGTGCTCGCCACGGTCGCGGTGGTGCTGGCGCTCAGCAGCGCCGTGCTCGCCGGCATCCACCACGCGCGGCGCCTGCGCTCCGGCCCCGGGGGCCC
>DATEMP010000288.1:0-3357 GCA_035275545.1 Candidatus Eiseniibacteriota bacterium
CTCGGAGTGGTTCGCGCGATCCCGCGCGGAGGCGCCTTGGCGCGCCGGATTGGGTGTGAACAGGAGCTCGATCGTGGAAAAGCCCCAGCCTCAGATCGAAGTCGAGCTCGGCGCGGTCCAGGCCGAGGGCATCTATTCCAACCTGGTGTTCATCGCCCACTCGGCGTCCGAGGTGATCCTCGACTTCGCCCGGGCACTCCCCGGTCTCCCCAAGGCCAAGGTGTACGCGCGCGTGATCCTCACCCCGCAGCACGCCAAGTCGCTGCTGCTGGCGCTGGAGCAGAACCTCAAGAACTACGAGACCCAGTTCGGCCCCATCAAGGTGCCGGGCGATCCGCGCGGCAACCAGTCGCTGGGCTTCAAGCCCTGACCCCATGGCCACCGGCGCGTTCACCTTCGTCCTCCACTCCCACATCCCGTGGGTGCTCCATCACGGGCGCTGGCCGCACGGCGTGGACTGGCTCAACGAGGCGGCGGCCGAGACTTATCTGCCGCTCTGGCGTGCGCTGCACGACCGGGCCCAGGACGGGGTGCCGCTCGGGGTGACGCTGGGGCTCACGCCGGTGCTGTGCGAGCAGCTCGCGCACCCGGACTTCCAGGACGAGTTCGTGGGCTACCTGGAGCAGAAGATCGCCGCGGCCACCGAGGACCGCACCTGGTTCACGCGCTCGGGCGAGGGCGCGCTGGCGGCACTCGCGTCCCGCTGGGAGCGCTTCTACCGGTCGAGCCTCGAGGACTTCATGGGGCCCCAGGGCCCGAACCTCGTGGCGCGGTTCCGGCGGCTCGAGGAGCGGGGCACGATCGAGATCATCACCTGCGGCGCCACCCACGGCTACCTGCCGCTGCTCTCCAGCGATCGCGCCGCCCGGGGCCAGCTGCGCACCGCGGTCACCGCGCACCGCCGGCACTTCGGCAAGGCGCCGCGCGGCATCTGGCTGCCGGAATGTGCGTACCGGCCGGCCGGACCCTGGACGCCCCCTCCCGGCTCGCCGGCGCCCGCGGTGACGCGGCGCGGAGTCGAGGAGCTGCTCGAGGAGCAGGGCCTGCGCTACTTCTTCGTCGACGCCCACCTGGTCTCGGGCGGCAAGCCGCTTGGCGTGTACGCCGACCGCTTCGCGGCGCTCCACCACCTGATGCGCGAGGACCGCGGCGCCGAGAGCCGCGGCGAGCGTCTGCCCTACCGCGCCTACCGCGTGGGCACCAGCCAGGTCGCCTGCTTCGCGCGCGACGCGGTGACCGCGATCCAGGTGTGGAGCGGCGAGCACGGCTACCCGGGCGACGGGCACTACCTCGATTTCCACAAGAAGCGCTTCCCGGGCGGGCACCGCTACTGGAGCGTCACCCATCCCAAGGCGGACCTCGCCCACAAGGAGGTCTACCGGGCCGAGCAGGCGGAGCGTCGCGCGCCCGAGCACGCCGCGCACTTCTTCTCGCTGCTCGAGGGAACGCTACGCGACGCGGCCGGGCGCCAGGCGGCACCCCCGCTGGTGTGCGCGATGTTCGACACCGAGCTGTTCGGGCACTGGTGGTTCGAGGGGCCGAAGTTCCTGGGCGCGGTGCTGGATCACTGCGCGCGCTCCCAGGGTGTGTCGGCGGTGCCCGCGGGCGAGATGCTGGAGCGCCAGGGCGGCCTCGAGCGGGTCTCGCTCCCGGAGGGCTCCTGGGGGGACGGCGGCGGCCACGGCGTGTGGCTCAACGAGGGCACCCGCTGGACTTGGCCGCTGGTCCACGACGCCGAGCGCCGCTTCGAGCAGCTCGCCGACACCGCCGCTCACGGCGAGCCGGACCCGCTGCTCGAGCGCCTGCTCGGCCAGGCGGGCCGCGAGCTCCTGCTGCTCGAGTCCTCGGACTGGCAGTTCCTGATCACCACCTTCGCGGCCCGCGACTACGCGGAGCTCCGGGTGACCGAGCACGCCGAGGACTTCGCGCGGCTCGCCACCCTGGCCGAGCGGCGGGTGGCGGGCGGCTCGCTCACCGAGGCAGACGAGACGTTCCTCACCGAGTGCGAGAAGCGCGACGCGGTGTTCCCCGACTTCGACTGGCGCGGCTACTCGGGGCAGGGTGCCCCGGAGCGCGTCGCCGCGCGCTAGAGCCCGGTCCCGGGCTCGCTCGGCGCCCGCGGGGCGCGGGCGAGCATCTCGGCCAGCTCCGGAGCGGGCCTCCCCGGCCGGCCGTCGCGGCCCAGGAAGCAGTGCTCGGTGTGCCCGGTCGCGATCAGCACCTGGTCCGCCGCGCGCACCACGCGATAGCCGAACCGCACCGAGGCGCGATGGAGCGTCTCGACCCCGGTCTCCAGGGTGAGCAGGTCGTCGTAGTGCGCGGGCTTGAGGTAGCGGCACCGCGCCTCGACCACCGGCAAGACCGTCCCTGCCTCCTCGACCGCGCGGTAGCTGGTACCGAGCGAGCGCAGCATCTCGGCGCGCCCGATCTCGAACCAGCGCAGGTAGTGAGCGTAGTAGGCGAACCCCATCTGGTCGGTGTCCCCGTAGCGCACGCGGATCTCGAACCGGTGCATCACGCCTCCCGCGCGAGCCGCGCGTCCGACGCCGGCGCGGCGGGCGGCAGCGTCTTCCAGCGGCGATGGAGCCAGAACCACATCTCCGGATGGCGGCGCACCCAGGTCTCGAGCACCGCCACGTGGCGCTCGGTGAGCGCCTGGACCGCCTCCGGCGTCTCGGGCCCCTCGGCGACGATCGGCGGCAGCAGGTCGATCTCGTTGCGCCGGTCCGGGCGCCGGGTGATGAACGCCATGACGATCGGCGCCCCGGTCCGCAGCGCGAGTTGGGCCGGGTAGGTGTGCGTGCTGCACGGCCGGCCCAGGAAGGACACGAACACACCGTGACGCCCGGCGTCCTGATCCCCCAGGATCATGACCCAGTGGTTCTCCCTCAGGCCTTCGAGCACCTCACGCAGCCCGCGGCCGCCCACCAGACGCCGCATGCTCGTCTCGCCGATCACGCCGGTGATGAGCGCGTCCACGCTCGGGTTGCGCAGCCGCTGGGTCACCATGTCGACCGGGTTCAGCCGGCTCAGCCACCCGGCCAGCACGCCATAGTCCCCGTAATGGCCGGTGAGCACGATCGCCCCGCGTCCCGCCTGCCGGGCGGCCTCCAGGTGCTCGATCCCGCGCATCGCGGCCACCACCTCGCCCTCGGGCGCGAGCGCGCTGGCGGCTCCGCGCGACGCCTCGCACAGCATCATGCCGAGATCGCGGTAGTGCGCGGCCAGGATCCCCTCCCGCTCCCGCTCGCTCCGCTCCGGGAACGCGCGCGCCAGGTTGTCACGCGCCACCGCGCGCCGCAGCCCGATGCGGCGCGCGAGGTCCCCGAGCCCGACGCCGAACCCGAGTGCTGCGGA
>DATEMP010000289.1:0-2216 GCA_035275545.1 Candidatus Eiseniibacteriota bacterium
AAGGCCGCGAAGGTGACGGCCGGCGCCGTGAAGGGCGCCAAGACCGCCAAGGGCGCGGCGCCGACCGCGAGCCCGATCGTCCAGACCACCGCGCATCTCGACGACCAGGTGGCTTACCAGTACAACGCGCTCGGCCGGCGCGATCCCTTCATGTCCCTCATGGGCGGCGGGGAATACGTCGGCGCGGACGTGGGCGGCAACGCCCCGCCCGACCTGGGTGGTCTCAAGGTGGTGGGCATCGTCTGGGGTGACGCGGACCAGTTCGCGCTGGTCGAGGATGCGCGCGGTGACAGCCACGTCATGCGGCGCGGTGACAAGGTCATGAATGGATTCGTCGAGGCACTCAAGCGCGACGCCATGATCGTGAACCTCACGGTCGACGGGCAGTCCCAGTCGGTCAGGGTTCCGCTCACGCGGAAGGGGGATAATTCGAATGGGAATCGGTAAAGCCTCTCTGGGGCTCATCCTGACGACTGCCGGGTGCCTGGCCGTGCTGCTCGCGATGCCGGTCGCCGCCCAGGAGTCCACCGCCATGCGGCAGGTGGGCATGGTGCGGACCGGCGCGGGCACCTTCACGATGGAGGTGGAGGGCGCGGACATCCGCACCGTGCTGCGCGCGATCGCGGAGTTCAGCGGCAAGAACATCGTCCCGGGCAAGGACGTGCGCGGGACGGTCAAGGTCAGCTTGCGGAACGTGGGCTGGCAGGACGCGCTGCGCACCATCCTGCGCAGCAACGGCCTCGACTATGCGGACGAGGGCGGCATCCTGCGCGTGGACGAAGCCGCCCGGCTCAACGCCGAGGCGGTGGACCGCGAGGCTTCACGCGCCAAGCAGGCGGAGCTGGTGCCGCTCGAGACCGCGATCATCAAGCTCAACTACGCGAACGCCGCCGAGCTCAACGCGGCGTTGGCGGGGTCGGTGAGCCGCCGCGGCCAGATCCTGATCGACAAGCGCACCAACTCGCTGATCGTCACCGACCTGCCGAACAACATCGAGGGCGTCACCCGCATGGCTCAGGCGCTCGACTCGACGACGCCGCAGATCGAGATCACGGCGAAGCTCGTGGACGTGGACGCCGAGGCGCTGCGCGGCATCGGCATCGAGTGGAACGTGGCGCCCAAGACCCCCGAGTTCTGGGCGGGCGTCGACGATCCCAACAACCCCGGACAGAAGGTCCTCCAGGGTGGCGGGCCGGTCCACAACGACGACTACAGCATCCAGGTGGGCGCCGAGCACAACACCGGCATCAGCGATCCGGCGACCGGGATCACGTTCGGTCTCTTCAAGAACTGGGCGTCGATCGAAGGTCAGCTGCAACTGCTCGAGCAGAGCCGCAAGGCGAACATCATCTCGAACCCGCGCGTCACCACGGTCGACAACCGCGAGGCCAAGATCCTGGTGGGCCAGAAGATTCCGCTCATCGTGCAGGACGTGGCGGGCAACCCGGTGTCGCAGCTCCAGACCATCGGCATCCAGCTCAAGGTCACGCCGCACCTCACCCAGGACAAGAAGATCGTCATGGATCTGCATCCCGAGGTGAGCGACCTCTCGACGCAGAGCACCGTGCAGGGCGGCGTCATCATCAACACGTCGGAAGCCGACACCCGGGTCATGGTGGACGACGGGCAGACCGCGGTGATCGGCGGCCTGATCCGCACCAACGACTCGCACGTGCGTCGCGGCATCCCGCTCCTCAAGGACATCCCGCTGCTGGGGGCGCTGTTCCGCTCGGACAACACCACCAAGCAGAATCGCGAGCTGCTCATCTTCGTGACGCCGCGCCTGCTCACCGAGCTGGCCACCAAGTAGCCGAAACGCAGTTCTCACGCGGCCGCCGGGAATGTCTCCCGGCGGCCGTCGTATTTCCTGCTGTGCTACGCTCGATCCATGCCGTCGTCCCCACTGGATCCGCTTGCGCTGGTCGGCCTGATGGGGGCGGGCAAGAGCGCGGTGGCCCGCATCCTCGGGGAGCGTCTCGGGGTGGCGGTGGCGGACATCGACGCGTTCATCGAGGCCGAAGAGGGCTGTACCATCGGCAATCTGTTCGAGCGCGAGGGCGAGGCCTGGTTTCGCCGCCGCGAGGGTGAGGTGCTGAGGCAGGCGCTCGACGCCGGCGCACGGGTGATCGCCTGTGGCGGCGGCCTGGTGCTCGACCCCGCGCACCGCGCCATGCTGCGCGAGCGCTGCCGGGTGGTGTGGCTCGAGGTGTCCGCCG
>DATEMP010000290.1:0-5277 GCA_035275545.1 Candidatus Eiseniibacteriota bacterium
TGTAGGCCGGCCCCTTCATGCGCGCGAACGCGCCGCGCGCGCCGCGCAGCAGCCCGGAGAGCCCCGGCGAGCCGGCCGCGATCCGCACCAGCGAAACCCCCGGCACGAACGTCGCCTCGGTGAGAGCGCCGAGCAGCCCGCGCAGCTTGAGGCCGAACAGCACGCCCGGGCTCAGGACGCTCGCGGGATCGAGCGCGCGCTTCATCGCCCTGAGGCGCGCCGCCTCGGTCACGCCGAACTTGTACTCCATCCACGCCGACTGCCAGCGCCCCAGCACGTAGGGCCGGCCGTGGAACTGCGACATGGCGAGATCGGTGAGCGCGGGTGCGAGCATCAGCTCGACCGCGAACGCGCCGCTCCGATGGTCCACCAGGTAGGCGCCGATCACGAGCGCGCTGCCGTCGGCGAGGTAGTAGACCTCGGCGTCCAGCTCGCACTGCATGCCGGCCGCGAGCCGCTCCGCCGCGGGCAGGAAGCGCGGCACCTCGGACGCCGGCATCACGATCTCGGCCGCCAGGAGCCCCGGCCCGAGCCGCTTGGTCTGCATCGGGCGGAAGCGCTCGGCCGCGAAGCGCACGCTCTCGGCACCCAGCGCCCGCGGCTCGCCCGGGCAGCCGGCCAGTGCGGCGCCGAACGCGCGCGCCCCGTCGATGCCGAGGAAATCGACGAACAGGTAGGCGCCCGCGTCGTGATCGTCTTCGGTGGTCGCGACGCCGAGCCCGGCCGGGCCTTCGATGCGCGTCCAGGGCAGATCGGCGCCCGACGAGAGCACCCCCGGCTGCTCGCGCCACGCACGCGCGCCCTCGTCGGCCCAGACGCTGCGCATGTGGTGCAGGTGGGACGCCGAGAGCAGCTTCACGTTGGCGGGCGCCGCGAAGGCCTGCCCCGCCTCGCGCGCCACCCAGGTGGTCGCCTCGAGCGCCCCCTCGCGGCTCGGGAACGCGAGCAGGAACGCGCCGATCTCGGAGCGCGCCTCGACCGCCACCGTGAGCCGGAGCACCAGACCCATCACGCCCTCGCTCCCCGCCAGGTCCGCGAGCGTCATGGGCTTGTAGCCGTGTGCCTTGAACCAGCCTTCGCTCTCGGCCTGGGGGAGCATCTTGCGCCGGCTGCCGGTGTCCGGGACGTCGAGCCGCCCGTCGTCGTGGAAGCGCACGTGCTCGCCCGCGGGCAGCAGCACATCGGCCGCGCGCACGCTGTCGAGCGCGCGCCCGCCGGAGAAAGCGTTCATGCCGATCCCGCCGGTCACGAACCAGCCCACCAGCGTGCCGCCCAGGTTGGACGGGTAGACGCGCAGCGCCAGCCCTTCGCCGGCGAGGCGCTGGTGGATGGTGCGCAGGCGCGCCCCGGCGCCCACCACCACCACGCCGTCGGTGGCATCGATGTCGATCTGGTCCAGGCGCGAGAGGTCGAGCGTGAGCCCGCCGTCGTTCGGGACCGATCCGCCCATCGCGGTCGACGCCGCGCCGCGCAGGGTCACCGGCACGCGCAGCTCCCGCGCCCAGCGCAGCGCGCGCGACGCCTCGCCCGGGCTCACCGGCTGGAAGATCACGTCCGGGACCGCGCGGGTCAGCACGCGCGTGAACAGCCCGCCCAGGTAGACGTTCTGGTCGCGGTCCGCCTCGCTGCGCAGGAACGCGTCGGTGATCACCCGGTCACAGAGGCTGGTGCGGGCGCCCCCCTCCTCGCCGGAGTCGGACCGCACCGCGTCGAAGAGCGACTGGGCGAGCGAGCGCGTGCGCGGCGGCGCCACGCGGCCGCCCGGGACACGGGACTCGTCGAAGAAGAAGTTGAGGTCGGGGACGGCGGTCCGGAGCGCGCTCGCCCGCTGGTCGGGGTTGAGCTCCAGGAAGCGGCTCAGCGGCTGCCCGATGACTCTCTCGAAGAATGACAGGGCGATTGTCCCGGGGTGCAGGGATGGGCGAAACCGCCTGGCGGACTCACCGGACCGCCGCGTGCGGTGCCCCGCAAGCGCGACTTCCGGGACCTATTCCGGAGCCTGCCGCATGGACACCGCAATATAGCAGAGGGCGGCGCGGGGGGTCACGACCCGCCGCCCGGCAGCTCGGGCGAAGGATCAGCGGCTCAGCAGGATACCGGTCACCTTGATGAACGAGAGCACGAATCCGACCGCGGTCACCGCGATCAGCGCCAGGGCGAAGAGCTGGACCGCGCGGCCCTCGCGCTTCTCGTTGGAGCGCATCGCCTGGGCAGCCAGCCAGCCTCCGGCGAAACCGCCCGCGTGGGCCCAGTTGTTGACGCCGCTCATCGTGAACCCCATGACGAACAGGAGCGCCGCCCAGGTCCAGTGCTGCGAGGTGATCATCGAATCGCCCCGCCGGCGGCCGAACACGATGAGCGCGGCGAGCAGGCCGAAGATGCTTCCCGACGCCCCCACCGAGGAGTGACCGGTGGCGTAGTTCGAGACCAGGAACCCGGCGGCGCCGGCCAGGGAGAATATGACGAACGCCCGGGCCGGACCGTAGGCATCGGTCACCTGGGTGCTCAGGCTGCGGATCCACATCACGTTGAAGAAGATGTGCAGGAGGTCGCCGTGGAGGTAGATGGCGGTGAGGAGGGTCCACCACCAGCCCTGCTGCCACGCCACGCCCCCGGTCATGCCGAGCTGGTAGAGCGCCCGCGACCCCGGGGCGAGGACCGTGAAGCCGTCCATCAGGAGGATGCCGCCCGGGTTGAGCACCAGCGAGGTGACGTAGAGGGTGATGCACACCGTCACGATCAGGCTGACGAGATCGAGGCGCATCCCGAACAGACGCTGCATGGCCGGCGTCCAGCCGTAGAGTCCCGGACGCCACGCGCCGCAGAACGGGCACTTGGCCTCGCCGACGCCGATGAGCTTCCCGCAGTTGGGGCAGATCATCGATCCCGTGGTTCTGCGCATGGCGGGCGAGAATAGGGCAGCGGGCCCGCGCGCGCACGCAGGCGGCGCGGACCGGATCTACTCGGGGTCGAGCACCAGCTCGATGTCGTCGCGGTCGCGGTCGACGACCACGGAGCACTGCATGCGACTCAGGTAGCCCGGCGCGCCGCGGGCCAGGCGGTACCCGGGCACGCGCAGCATGAGATAGACCGTCTCCTTCGGGATGCCCTCCGTGGCAAAGCGCCCAAGTGAGTCCAGCGGGAGGATCGCAGCACCCCCCATCGGATCGCGGGCGATGGTCAGTCGCGTGCCGGACGGCAGCGGCTTGCCATCGCTGAGGCGCGCCCGGCCGGAGATCCGGTGCCCGGGACGAATCTCGATGGATGGCACGGTCACGAGCGACGCGGTGTCGCCCACCGAGATCCGCACCGAGCTCGACACGCCGAACCGACGGAAGCTCGAGAGCGTCCCGTACGCCCAGTAGTCCTGGCCCGGCGTCACGTTGACGAACGTGAAGCGCCCGTTCGCATCGGTGGCGAGTTGCTCGTCGCCGTAGGAAATGGCGCCACCGGCCTGGTTCACCTGCTGCAGCACCACGTTGACGCCGGTCAGCGCCGCCCCGTCCCGAAGCACGCGCCCGGTGACGGTGGTCCCCGGGGCGAGCCGAAAGTCGGCAGTCGGGGCTCCGACTGGAAGCTCGAAGAACACTGCCGGAGCCAGATTGCGCGCCCGCACACGTAGATCCCACGAGCCGGAGCTCTGCGCGGTCATGAAGGCGAAGGCGCCGGTCTCGTCGGTGATCGCGATCGGATCGGTGCCGGGATAGTGACCGAAGCTCGACCGATCGCCCTGATGGAATCCGGTCGGCTCCACCGTAGCCCCGATCACCGGCCGGCCCTGGTCGTCGATCACCCGTCCGAGTATGGCGCGCTCCCGAACGATGCGGCCCAGGTCACGTGGCGCGATCTTCACCTCGATCGGCCCCCGCATCGGATCCACCTTCTTCTCGAAGGTCGGTTCGAACCCGGTCGCCACGACCAGCAGGTCGAAGTAGAGGCTGTCGTCGAGGCCCTTGACCGTGAAGCCGCCGTCGCGGCCCGAGACTCGCGTCTTGCCGCAGTCGGGATAGCACGACGGGCAGTAGACGCTCGTCCCGACCCGGGGCTTGGCCGTGTAGACGAGCACGCTGGCCTTCGCGACCGGAGTTCCGTCGGTGCTCACCACCCTGCCGGTGAGATCGGTCCCGGCCCACGTCGGCACGGTGAACAGCACGGCGGCGAAAGCCGCCATCAGCGCGGGTCTCATCGCATCCTCCCGTCCGGGCGGACATGATAGGAGCCGCAATCGCGAGCGACAATCGTCTAGAGTCCGCCCATGATCGCCGCTCCCACTACGACGAGCCGTGCATGGCAAGGGTTCGGCCGCGCCGCGCCGGCCGTTGCCGCGATCGCCGCCGGGGTGATCGCCTACCATCGCGCGCTCGGCTACTACTTCTCTCAGGACGACTTCCAGAGCCTCGCGCAGGCCTCGGGCCTGGTTCCGCGGCTGGTCCAGCCGTGGCGCTACATCGCCAACCAGGGAGTTTGGGATCTCCTGCGCCCCCTCGGGATCGCCACGGCCTGGCCCTACCACCTGCTGAGTATGGTCGCCTACGTCGCGTGCGTGGCGCTCCTCTACGGCCTGCTCGCGCGCGGGCGCGCGCGCTGGGCAGCGATGGTCGGCGCCACGTTCTTCGCGGTCCACCCCTCGCTCTTCACCACGCTCTACTGGATCTCGACGGTCGGCGACCCGCTCGCCCTGTGCTTCGGGCTCGTGGTGCTGCACCTCCAGGGCCGATCCGACGCGTGGCGCTGGCTCGCCGTGCCCTGCTTCGCGGTGGTGCTGCTCTGCAAGGAGTCGCTGATCCTGCTTCCGGCGGTGGTGGTGGCGTATCGCGCCTGGGGCGGGTGGTCGGCCGACCGCGCCTCGACCCGGCGCACGAAGGAGCCGGCGCCGCGCCTCATCAATGGCGTGGTGATCGCGCTCGCCGCACTCACGCTTGTCTACGTCGGCTACTTCCTCACCGTCGCCTACGGCTCCTACTTCCTCTCGCCCAGCCAGGCGCGCGATCCCAACGCGCCTTATGCGCTGGGGCTGGGGCTGAACCTGTGGCAGAACCTGCTCACCTATCTCGGCTGGACCACCGCGTTCGCGTTTCCGATCGTCCGCGGCTTCAGCGACGCGGTCGATCCCCTGGTCTACCCGTGGGCCTGGGGCACGCTGCTCGCGTGGCTCGCAGGTCTGGCCGTGCCGGGGCTCAGGCGTCGCGGCTGGCTCTTTGGCGGCGTCGCGTGGCTCCTGCTCGTGCTCCCGGCGCTGCCGCTTCGCAACCACACATATCACTACTACCTCTATGC
>DATEMP010000291.1:0-17754 GCA_035275545.1 Candidatus Eiseniibacteriota bacterium
CGGGCGGCTACGCCTGGGCGACGCGGCGCTCGACATCGTGCCTTCGTGCACCGGCGAGGGCGCCGACATGCGCATCCGGCTCGGGGCGCGCTGGCCCGACGGCCGGCTCGAGCAGCTCGGCGACGTCCTCTACCTCCCCTCCGACGACGAGCTCCACCCCAGCCTGGTGCTGGCCGGCGGCACCTTCTGGCGGGTGGCCGAGGAGCCGCCCGCCCACCTGATGCGGCGATTCGCCACCGCCGGAAGCCTGAGCGTGCCCGAAGTGGGCCGGGCGCGCTTCCTCGAGCTGCTCGCTTCGAGCTTCTCGAGCGTCGCCGATGCCTTGAGCGAGCACATCCGCGTCCACCGCGTGCGCCCGGTGCTCACCCTCGACCTTCACGAGGACGACTGGCTCCAGCTGCGGCTGTTCGCGCACACCGGCGACGCCGCGTGGCGGCCCGGCGTCGAAGCACCCGGCGTGGTCGCATTCGAGCTCGGCTCCGGAGGCCGGTGGCTGCGCTCGGGGCCGGCCGGTGCGGCAGCCCCGGCGGGCGATGAGCGCGCCCCGTTCGGAGGCTCCGACGATGGCGATCGCCCCGCCGACGACGGCGATGCAGCCGACGCCGCGCCGCCACCGGCGGCCGCCGACGGCGCCGGCTCGTCGGTCTGGATCGAGGTGCCCGACCCGGTGCAGATGGAGCCTGCGCGCCAGTGGCTGCGCGAGCTGCCCGTGGTGCGGCGCTCCGCGCCCAAGCTGGCGGTCCCCGCCACCACGCCGGAGCCCGAGGAGCTCGACGCGTGGATCCGTCTCGGGCCGCGGAGTCTCAACGCGTTCGCCGAGGCATGGGACCGGCGTCCGCGCGACGTGGTCTACCTCGGCAACCCGCGCATGCGCGACCTGCTCGGCGAGGATCGCGCGATCCGCCCCCGCCTGACGGTGGTGGCGAGCGGCATGGACTGGTTCACGGTCTCCGCCGAATGGCAGGCGGAGGGGCTCTCGCTCAGCGAATCGGACCTGGCGCAGCTGCGCTCGGCGCGCACCCGGTTCGTGAAGCTCTCGTCCGGCTGGGTGCGCCGCGATCACGTCGAGGCCTTCGACGCCGCGGCGGAGATGCTCGCCGATCTCGGCATCGAGGCGGGCGCGGGCGAGCAGCGGATCACGCTCGCCCAGCTGGCGCGCGCCCGGCCCGAGAACCTCGCCGCACTCGGAAACCTGGGCGGCGATCCCGGTACCCTGCTCGAGATCGAGCGGCTGCGCGAACGCATCCAGGCCTTCGAAGGCCTGCCGCGCGTCCCGGTCACGCCGCATCTCGAGACCATCCTGCGCCCCTACCAGCGCGACGGAATCGATTTCCTGGCGTACGTCACCGGCCTGGCGATGGGCGCGGTCCTGGCCGACGACATGGGCCTCGGCAAGACCGTCCAGGCGCTCGCGTGGGTGGAGTGGCTGATCGAGCGCGATCCGAAGGGTGGTCCGACCCTGGTCGTGTGCCCGGCGTCGGTGGTCCACAACTGGCAGCGCGAGGCCGAGCGCTTCACCCCCGGCCTGCGGGTGATGGCGCTCACCAGCGGCGAGGAGCGTCACGCGCTGCGGCGCGAGGTGCCCGATCACGACCTGGTGGTCACCACCTACGCGCTGCTGCGGCGCGATCTCGAGAGCTGGAAGGCGATCCCGCTGCGCGCGGCGATCCTCGACGAGGCGCAGAACATCAAGAACCCGAACGCGGTGGTGAGCCGCGCCGTGCTCGAGCTCAACACCCGCCACCGCCTGGCGCTCACCGGGACGCCGATCGAGAACCGCGCGCTCGACCTGTGGAGCATCATGCAGTTCGTCAATCCCGGCTACCTGGGCCGCCGCTCGGCGTTCGCCTCCCGCTACGACCGGCCGGATGCGCCGCCCCACATGCGGCGCCTGCTCGCCGCACGGCTGCGCCCGGTGATGATGCGGCGCTTGAAGGAGCAGGTGGCGCCCGATCTCCCCGATCGCATCGAGGAGCGCCGCGAGTGCGAGCTCACGCCCGGCCAGCGCAAGCTCTACCTTGCCGAGCTGCTGCGCGGCCGCGCCACGGTGGAGCGGCTCAAGGCGTCGCCCGACGGCGTCATGGGGCACAAGTTCGAGGTGCTCACCACGCTCACCCGCCTGCGCCAGGTGTGCTGCCATCCCATGCTCGCCGGCGGCCGTGAGGGCCTGGGCTCGGGCAAGTTCGACGCGCTGTTCGAGATCCTGGAGCCGCTGCTCGCCGAGGGACGCAAGGTGCTCGTGTTCTCGCAGTTCGTGGAGTGCCTCAAGCTGCTCTCCACCGAGATGAAGCGGCGCGACATCCGCCAGCACATGCTGATCGGGGCGACCACGCGCCGCGAGGCGGTGGTCAACGCCTTCGAGACCGACCCCGAGCCGTGCGTGTTCCTGATCTCGCTCAAGGCCGGCGGCGCCGGGCTCAACCTGACCGCGGCGAGCTACGTAGTGCTGTTCGATCCGTGGTGGAACCCCGCGGTCGAGGCCCAGGCGATCGACCGCGCCCACCGCATCGGCCAGACGCGCACCGTGATCGCCTACCGCATGCTGGCTGCGGGCACCATCGAGGAGAAGATCTGGGAGCTGCAGCAGCGCAAGGCGGCGCTGGTGTCGGACGTGCTCGGCGAGGACGGGTTCGCGCGCTCGCTCACCCAGAAGGATCTCGACTACCTGCTGAGCTAGGGGCGCTGCGCCCGAGGCGGTCGTCGGGTGTCCGCGAGCAGCTGCCGCAGGTGCTGGTTCTCCGGGTTCTGGCGCACCAGGCTGTCCAACCGCGCCTCGGCCTCGCGCATGCGGCCGTGCAGCATCGCCATCACCGCCATCACGTAGCGCGCGTCCATGTTCTCGTTCCAGAGGCCGTACGAACGATCGGCTTCCCGCAGCGCCTCGTCGTCGCGGCGGAGCCCGCTCAGCGCAATCGCGCGGCGGCCGGCGATCAGGCTCCGCGAGACCCGTGCCGCCGGGTCGTTCGGGAGCGACTCGGCGATCGCGACCTCCCGAAGCGCCTCGTCCCACGCCTGGCGACCGATGAGCTGCGAAGCGACGTCGATGCGCCACAGAGCCTCGGCGTTCACCGCCACGATCTGCCGCGTCATCGTGGGCTCGAACTCCAGCACCACCAGGCTGTCGCCCCAGCGGAGCGGCCGGCCGGCGTCCAGTGCCACCCGATGCAGGCTCGTGTCCCGGTACCAGACCTGGAAGGCCCGGTCATCGGCGAACGCGTGGAACGCGCGCAACGGATAGTGGTGCGGCGCGACGCGAAGCCCGGGCGCGGGCGCCGGGCGCACCCGCTCGAGCTCGCGACGGGTCTCGCCGGAGAGCCGCTGGAGCCGGACCAGCTCCTTGAAGTCGAGCGAGGTGACCGGAGGCGCGAAGAGGATGGCCGGCGGGGGTGCCGGGCTCGCGACGAAGGTGGCCAGGCGCAGCGCGGTGAGCGCGGCGATCAGCCACGGATGGGTCGCACCCAGCAGCGCGACCGCGGCGACGCCGAGCCCGATCGCACAGAACGGGCTCCGATAGGGCCGCCAGTCGGGGTGGACGCCCGCCAGGAGTACCGAAGCGAGCGCGATCCACACGCCGCCCCAGGCGAGCCACGGCGCGGTTCGGCGGACGCGCGCGCGTGACGATGGGCTCACAATCAGGACCACGAGCGGGACCAGGAACAGGGCGATGAGCGCGGCCCCCGCCGCCGCATCGAGCCGTGGGGCGAGCGCCGGCAGGCTGAACGCGTCGCGCACGCCGTTCGTGAACGCCCAGTTGAAACGTTCCGGCCATGGCGCTACCGACGCGGGCGTCGCCGACGCCGGGTCGCGTATCAGGATCAGCGCAGCGTGGCCGATGGCGAAGCGGTAGACGAGGAGCCACACGGCCACGACCGACGCAGTGGCCAGCGCCCAGCGCACGCGTGAGCGCAGGCCTTCGATCCTGGCGCCGGGCATCCACGGGATGAGCAGGGCGGTGACGACCGCGGTCTCCTTGCACAGGAGACCGGCGGCCAGCGCGACCAGCGTGGTCGAAAGCCGCGAGCGGCTCGCCTGGTGCAGGGCGAGCGCACTGAACACGATCGCCCCGAGATCGTGGAAGCTCGTGGGCGTGGCGAGCAGGGTCCGGGCTTCGGACATGAGCAGCGGGAACGTGGCCGCCGCCGCGGCGGCGGCACCCGGCCAGCTCCGGCGCAACGCGCGGTAGAGCAACAGCCCCGCGACCGCGGCCAGCACGGCGTGGAGTGCTGCCACCCAGGCCGGGTGCTCCAGGATGGTCCCGCCCAGCAGCCGGAAGTACACCTGGCGCGCGAGCGGACGCCAGTAGAGGCGCGAGCCGCCGCCATCCAGCCAGTCGGCATCCGCGAACCGCGCGTTGTGGAGGTAGTCGAAGTCGTCCGAGACCGGCTCGCCGATGAACGGGTACCAGGAGCGGGCCGCGAGCAGGATGGCGGCGACCAGCGGCGCCAACGCCCAGGGATCCCGGTGGATCGGCGGTGGCGGTGGCGGCGGATCGTGCGGGCGCCGTGGTGCAGACCGCCCGGGGGTCGCGGGCGGCCGCGGGCGCCGCGCGCTGGTGGCGCGGCGAGTTATTTCAGGCCCTCGAGCTTCTTCTCGAGCGAGGCGATGGTGTTGTTCGACCGCTGGCCTTCGGGCAGCGCCTTCGCATAGGCGATCGCCTCTTCGAGCGCGCTCCGCGCGGCGGGCACGTCGTCCTTACCCTTCAGGATGTCGACGCGGTTCTGGTAGATGAGCAGTTTGCGGGGGCCATAGGCGCGGGCGAGCGCCAGGTCCGATTCGGCCAGCGCCTTGTCCCACTGCTTCATCGCCTTGTACGCGCTGGCGAGCCGCGCGTGCGGGTTGTAGTCGTCGGGGAAGTCGCGCGCCGACGTCTCGAGCATCGGGATCGCCTTCTCCGGATGCCCGATCTCGATGTAGGCGCTCAGCCGGTGCGAGTCGAACACCGCGCGCGCCTCGGGTGTCTTCGCCTTCGCGGCCTCGCCGTCGAGGAATGCGGACCACTGCCCGGCCACCTGCCGCTGCCCGACCGAGTCCGAGTCGGCTTCGCGTGCATCCATCAGCGAGATCCAGAGTCCCGAGCGGTCGTCCCCGGTCAGCTCGAGCTTCGGGTCCGCGAGGACGAGACGTGTCGCCCGCTCGAACTCGGCGATCCGCTCCTTGCGCCGCGGCGCGTCGGCGGGAAGCCGGATCGCGCAGCTCAGCCCGCTCGCGACCACGGTCGCGGCGTGCGGCGTGTTGCGCAGTCGCGGGAGCGACGCCTCGGCGAGCGCCACGCATGCTTCGGCGCTGTCCGCCTGGTCGAGCGCGAAGAGCCGCGCGTCGACCGCGCGCCCGTAGGCGACCCAGTCGGCGGGGGCGCTGGCCAGCGCCTCGCCGTAGGCGGCCGCGGCGGCCGCGTGCTGGTCGGCGCCGTAAAGCGAGTCGGCGCGCGCGAGGATCGCATCGGTCCCCGCGCGCGTGTTGCGCCGCGCATACGCCGCGCTCTGCTCCCCGAACAGCTTGTCGAACTGGCTGACCGAGGCGCTTCCCACCCAGCGGATCAGGACGTCGCCCGAGGCGGGATCGATCACGTAGAACGTCGGGTACGCGGGGATGCGATAGCGACGCCGGAACTCGGCGTTGACCGCCTTCTCACCGTCGATCGCGAGCCAGACAAACTGTCCGGCGTGCTTCGCGAGGGCGGGGTCCGTGAAAACGTACGCCCTCATCGAGCGGCAGCTGTGTCACCAGGGCGCCCAGGACTCCACGAACATCGGGATGCTGCGTGCCTTGGCGTCGGCCACCGCACGGGCGTAGTCGTCCTCGACCCACGGCAGCACGCTCTTGGCGTGCGCGGAAGTCTTCGGGCTCGACTTGATGGCCGCGGAGGCCGCGGAGGCCGCCTGGGGGGCGAGGATCGCGCCGGCCACGAGCAGGGCGAGGAGTGGTTTCACGACGGCGATGCTACCCCGCCGGCGCCCGGCGCGCCAGGGATTCGCGACCGCCGCCCGCCCCATGCTCATTCCTTCCACGGGGGGACGATCGCCACTTCCATGGCCGACATTGCCAGCTTCTCCCGGTCCTCGCCCGACGTGGGCTTCCCCTCGCGGATCAGGTTGCGGGCCCAGTCCACCTTCTCCCAGGTGTTCCAGAGCAGCACGCCCCGGATCACGTCGTCCTGGAGGTAGAACACGATCCCCTCGCGGTACTCCTCCTTCCAGACCGCGTGGGTGGGAAGGCTGGAGTCCAGGAGCCCGACCGCCTCCCAGCCCAGCTCGAACAGGTCCGAGTAGAAGTAGGGCATGTAGGTGTAGGGGCGGTTGGCGCCCGCCATGTTGGCGCCCGCGCACCGCCCGTGCTCCTGGGCGTGGTTCACGTGCTCGATCCGCATGCGCCGGTCGAGCGCGATGTAGGGGAACTCCGCCACGTCGCCGGCCGCGTAGATGTGCGGGTCGCTGGTGCGCGCGTACTCGTCGACCTCGATGCCGTTGCCGACCTCGAGCCCCGCGCCCTCGGCGAGATCCGTGACCGGCTCGGCACCGATCCCGGCGAGCACGAGCTGGGTGGTGACCTCGTTGCCGTTGGCAGTATGGGCGACCAGCTCGGAACGCTCCTCGATGCGCATCACGGTCTCACCCGAGACCGTCTCGACGCCCTTGTCGCGGTAGTAGTCGGCGACGAACAGTCCCAGCTCGCGCGTCAGCACCCGCGGGAGCGGATACTCGTTCGGGTAGAGGAGTGTGACCTCCTTGCCCGCCGTGCGCAGCGCCGCCGCCATCTCCATGCCGATGAAGCCGCCCCCCAGGATGAGCGCGTGCTGGAAGCGCGGCAGGTACTCGGCGAAGAACAGGTAGTCCTCGAGCGAGCGGTAGTAGTGGACCCCTTCGCTCTCGGCGCCCTCGATGTCGAGACGCCGCGGCCGCGCCCCGGTGACCAGCAGGAGCTTCTCGTAGTCGTAGGTGGTGCCGTGGTCGTCCCAGATCCGCCGGTGCTCGGGGTCGATCTCGACCACCTCGCGCCGCAGCACCAGCTCGACCTTGTTCTCGCGATAGAAGTCGTCGGGATGGAGCGGGAGCTGGTCACGCGTGGTCTTGCCCATCCACAGGCCCTTGGAGAGCGGCGGCCGATCGTAGGGCGGATGGTTCTCGCGCGAGAGCAGCAGGATGCTGCCGGTCTTGTCCTGCGAGCGAATCCCTTCGATGGCGAAGGCGCCGGCATGGCCGCCGCCCACGATCACGTACTGATAAGTCATTGAGTCAGCTCCCTGCGCGGCGCGAGGCATACCTCGCGTGATGTCGGCGCGGCCGGTTGCGGCAGGGTATCACGCGGGGTTGCGGGACGCGCATCGGGCATGCGCGCCCACACCGTCGGCGCCGGGAGGGCCCCGGCGCCGTGCCGTCAGGGAGCCGACATCACCTCGCCGATGCGTGGGGCATCATCACGCAGGCATGGTCCTCGGGGTCCACGTGGTCGCTCGCGTACTCGGTCAGGCAGTAGATGCACCGCCCTTCGAGCCGTGCCGGGCGCAGGAAACTGCCGATCGCGGCGCACTCGCCCATGTCGAGCTCCGGCTGGCCGAGCACGTCCCAGACGTCGGTGATGTAGTCGACCACCGCGGCGCGCCAGCGCAGTACCTCGAGCACCGCCTCCATCGGGTCGTCGCGCCGCGGGAGCGGCGTGACGGACGGGAACGGCACCAGAGCGTAGTTCGAGGACGCCGCCCAGTTCCGCGTCTTCACGTCCCACGCGATCTGGAGCAGCGTGACCAGCCGCGTGCGCGCCCGCGTCGTCAGGTGCTCGATGTGGGCGATCAGCGGATCGTTGGTGAGGAGCGCGGTGACGACCGTGTCGTGCCAGCGACGGATCTCGTTGAGATACGCGCCGGCGACCGTGGGCAGCACCGGAAGATCGATGAGCGTCCGATCGATGCGCGCCGGCGGCACCGGGAAGCACAGGTGGTCGAGTGTGTATCGGGATCTCTTCATGGAGTCCCCCCTCCTGGAGGATCGTGGTTTCAGCGGCCGAGGAGCGCAGTGTTCGCGCGCGAGAGCGGGGACCCGCGCCGTGCATCGGGCGGGCACGCAGCGCCCGCGCATCACCGTGATGCGTGATGCTCAGTCCGATGCGTTGCGATTGCGCTGGTTGCTGGGGGACTTGGCCCGCTCGGGGCGCGGCGTTGGCTTCGTGCAGCGCGTCAGCGCACGACGCACGCCTTGGTGACCAGCGATTGTTCCGAGCGTGTCAGGCGGACCAGATAGACGCCCGCCGGGAGCCGCCGCGCGTCGGCGATCGTCATCCGATGCTCGCCCGCGCCCAGGGCGCCCACGTCGCGGCGCTCGATGAGGCGGCCGCGGAGATCGTAGAGCTCGAGGGTCGCCGGCTCATCGCCGGGGAGCGAGAATGCCACCGTCAGGTCGCGGGTCGCGGGGTTGGGTGAGGCGCCGACCAGGCTCAGGATTGCGGGCCGGGGCACCGTCACCCAGACCGCGTCCGAACGCGTCTCCTCGGCTCCCTCCCATACCACGAGCTGGTAGCCGTAGCGGGTGCCGGGCACGACGGCGCGGTCCTCGAAGGCCAGGCGATCGTTGCCATCCACGGCCGCAACGCCAACTTCGGTCCACGTGCCGGCATCGCCATCACTGCGCATGACGGCCGTTCGGAGGTTCGCGGCGCCGCTGGCGGTCCAGGTGAGGCGCACGCGGTCCGAGTGCACATCGGTCGAGGCGAGCGACACGGCCACGGGCGTCGGGTCGCTGGTGCTGAGGAGGACCATGATCGTGCCCCCGCTCATTTCGCAGGACTCGGGGTAGTCACTGTGCACGGGCCACCCAGCGTTGGTGACTGCAATGTCGGGGCGGCCGTCCGTGCTCCAATCTGCGACGCCGACCCATGTCGGCCCAACCCCGCCCGTGCCGTGGTAAGTGAGCGATCCGAAGTGCCCATCGCCGGCTCCTAGCGCCAATCCAATCTCATCCCAGGCAACGACCACCAGGTCAACTATGCCGTCGCCATCAAGGTCACCAATCGAGGCGGCACTGACCGCGGCCCTGAACGTGAGACCACCCATGACGGTGAACGCGCCGTCCCCATGTCCGACTAAGGCAAACACAACTCCATTTGGACTGGCAGCGATCAGATCGGGTCGCAGATCGTTATTCAGGTCCCCTGTTGCGAGCACGTTCGGGAGCTGTCCGATTGCAGTGTCTGATCTCGCCAGGAATCCTCCGTTGCCATCGCCAACAAGGATGGTTACGGAGTTCGATGTCGCGTTTCCAAAGGCAATATCGAGTTCGCCATCTTCGTTGTAGTCGTCGAGCAGGCATCCGCGGACGTCGCTTGCTCCCTCGTGCTCCACGGGCAGCTCGAACGTTCCATCACCGTGACCGAGCAGGACCTGGATGCCCAGTTGCTGAACGACCACCATGTCGCCATGCCCGTCGCGGTTGAGATCCTCAATGGCGACCATGCGCGGAAGACCGCCAACTGGGATGACGATCTGTGGACCAAAGACTCCGCCACCGCCGTTGTCGAGTAGGACGGTGACAGTGCCAAACTCCGCATTGGCGACTGCAAGATCCGGGTACAGGTCGCCATCGAGATCGCCCAGCGCTGGGCCTCGGGGGGTGGGTCCAACCTCGTAGCCCGCGCCATATGCGAAGCTGCCAGCGCCGTTCGCCATCAAGACCCGCGCGGCGCCCGAATGGTAATCCTCGCTACACGATGCCTCGGTGGTGATCAGGTCGAGACGGCCGTCCCCGTTCAAATCCGCGCTCACGACCGCGCCTGCGCTGGTCTGGGTTGGTACCGACGTGTGCCGGCCGAACGTGCCGTCACCGTTGCCAATCATGATCGACACCGTCCGCCCACCGACCGTCGCGATGTCGGGCCGACCGTCCAGATTGAAATCCCCGATCGCTGCGGATTCAGCGGAATAGCCGATCACGCTCGGGGCCGGGAATGATCCGTCACCCGCGCCCAGCGCCGCGCGGAGTCGATTCCCCCAAGGGGCCACGAGGTCAGGTTTGTCATCCATGTTCAGATCGGCGACGGCGATTGAGGCGGGGCGACCCTCACTCCAATCGTAGATCTCTCCCGCGCGACGAAATGATCCGTCACCGTTTCCCAGGTATGCCCGAGCCGCGCCCGGGCTCTCCTCTCGAAACGCGCTTCCGGCCCATGCCGTTGCCAGGTCGAGCTTACCGTCACCATCTAGATCGACCACGACGATGGAAGCGAGCCATTCGTCGTAGTCGAGGAGGGTGTTCCGCGGTCCGGTGACGAATGTTCTGTTCCCCGCGCCGAAGAGGATGTCCAAGCCGACGTCAGTCGTGACGCCGAAGTCGGGCATACCGTCGCCATTGAAATCACCAACCGCGCATTGGCCTTGCGCGTCGGCATCGGGATAGTCATGACGCGAAGAGAATGCGCCCGCCCCCAGGCCGAACAACGCCGATACTCCAGAGTTCGTTCCACCCGCAATGTCGAGCTTGCCGTCCTGATCCAGATCCTCGATGCAAAGAGAATAGAAGCGTACGCCGAGAGCAATCGGCTGCTCTGGAGTCAACGTTCCAACGCCATCGCCGAGGAGCACGAGAAGCGTGGTCGACGAAGTGATCGTGACTACATCGAGCGCTCCGTCGCCGTTCACGTCTGCGATAGCCAGATCCTCTGGGTATTCACCTATCGTGAAGTCGACATGGCCGCCGAATGAGCCGCCGCCTAGCCCGAGCAGAACAGACACCGAGTTCGGATTCCAGCGGTTCGCTGTCACGAGATCGCAGACGCCGTCCCTGTTGAGGTCAGCAGCTCGTATCAGTCTGGCGTTGGGCCCGGTTGCGTACGGCGTGGATGGCGCCGAGAACATTGGAGCCGCAAGCGCGGTCGCAAGGGCTCCGTGAATCAGAGCGCATGACATTGCAATCACTAGGCTCACCCGGGAAGGGGAGCGCTTCACATCGTGCATCGCGTGCGGCACTGACAACATTCGCGACCAGACTGCGGTCCCGAGGCTCTGTCCCGTGCGGGAGCTGGGAACCTGCGCTTCCCGTTCGGGTGCAGCGTGGGGGCTCAGAACCTCCGTGTTGCAGAGATGGCAGAGTGTATCAATTGATACTGGCCGCGCCTATCCGTCGAAACACCCCAGGCGTGCAGAACAGGACTGACCGCCACCCCGACGCGCACTTCAGGAATCCGGGGCTGCCAGCCGTGCAGTTCGCGATGCCGTCGTGGGTTGTGGCTACCTGGCCAGCGCCAAGCGTCGGATGGCCTGACCGCCCGGCCACTCGAGGCGCACGAAATACAGCCCGGCCACCCCGCCGGACCACGTGACTTCATGCCGCCCGCGCTGGAATAGGCCGTTGGCCAGATCGGCGACAAGCCGCCCTGCCACATCCATCACGCTGACGCGCACGCGGGCTTCGCTCGGCACGAGGAACACCACGCGCGAAGCGCCGACTGTTGGAGTTGGTGCGATGGGAGCGAGTGCGAAGAGTTCGGGCGACGCGCTCCCTGTCGCCGCGACCGGGCCGAACGACGCGGTCCCTCCCGCTGTGAGCACTGCGACCAGTCGATAGAAGTACGCCCGGTCCGGCGCCACTGCGGCGTCGGTCAGCGCCTCCCCGCCGTCTTCGACGCGCCGGGCTCCATCCACCGCGGTCCACGGCCCTCCCGCGCCCTCCGCGCGCTCCACGGTCGTCCGCACCACCTCCGAGCCGGGAGCGAACTGCCAGCGCACGTCGATGTGATCGCCCACCCACACCGCCTCGAAGCGCGACAGAAGCGTCGCGGTCGGGGCACCGCGGTTGAGCATCACGATCACTGCGCCCGCGGCGGCGTCCGCGACCGCCAGGTCGGGCCGCGCGTCTCCATTCAGATCGCCGACGGCAAGGCTCGCCGGCAGGAGCCCGAGGCTGAAATCGACTCGGGACGCGAACGTGCCATCGCCGTGCCCGATGAGGATGCTCACCGAATGGGAGCCCTCGTTACAGGTGGCGAGGTCCGGCCTGCCGTCGCCATCGAGATCTGCGATCACGATCGACACCGGCCCCTCGTTGCTCGCGTAGCCGACCGCCGGCGCGAAGGTCCCATTGCCGGCGCCGAGCAGCACCGAGACTACGTCCGACCCGGAGCACGCCACGGCGAGATCCGGATACCCGTCGGCATTCAGATCCGCGATCGCCACCCCCGCCGGAACGCTGCCGGTCGCGAACGACGTCGGCGCACCGAACGTCCCGTTGCCGTTGCCCAGCAGCACCGACACGTTGTTCCCATTCCGGTTCGCTACCGCGAGGTCGGCCTTGCCGTCGCCACTGAGATCGCCGGCCGCGAGGAACCATGGCCCGCTCCCGGTCGCGAACGGCACCTTGGGGGCGAACGTCGCGTCGCCGTTGCCGAGCAGCGCCGAGCCATCCCCCGAGATGTAATTCACCGCCACCAGGTCGAGCCGGCCGTCATTGTTGAGGTCGGCCATGGTGACGGCGCGCGGGCCGTTGCCGGCGGCGAAGTCCTGCTTCTGGGCGAACGTACCGTTGCCGTTCCCGGCCAGCACCGAGAGCCAGAACGAGTTCGCCGCCGGGGTGACGAAGTCGAGACGGCCGTCGCCATTCACGTCGCCGAGCGCGCCGGACCAGGGCCCATCGCCGGTGAGGAACTCGCCGTTGGACGCGAACGCTCCATCACCGTCGCCGAGCAGGATCGACGCGGTGAGCGAGCCGTAGTTCGCGGTCACCAGATCGGACCTCGCGTCGCCGTTCATGTCGCCGATCGCCACCGAGCGGGGCTCGTTTCCGGTCGCGAACGAGGGGAATGGAGGCGCGAAGATCGGATCGGCCCATGCGGGGCCGTGGGCGGCGAGCAGGGCCGCCAGCGGGAGGACAAGCCGGTGCGTGGTCGAGGGGCTCATGGCGCGAGACATGAGCGTATCACGCGGCCCCGCCGGTCAGACCGCTCCGGGCGGCGTGGGCGCCATCGATCCGGCCGGCGGAGCCTCGTGCAGCTCCCGGTGGAGCCCGCGCTTCCAGCTCCCGCGCGCCACCCAGGCGACGATGATCATGCTGCGCACCACGCAGGTGATGGTGATCAGCCAGGCAATCCCGAGCACGCCGCTCCCGGTCCATTGCGGCACCCAGAATGCGAGCGGGATGCGCAGGATCGAGACAGTCGAGAAGATCCACGAGATCGCCGTGGTGTGGCCCGAGCCCATGATCGACTCGGCGGTCACCACCTCGATGCCGACGAACACCATGCACGTCGACAGCACGCGCAGGTAGGGCGCGCCCACCCGGTGCACTTCGGGATCGGGGGTGAACATGCCGAGGAACAGGTGCGGGAACGCGATCAGCAGCACCGAGAGCACGGCGGAGATCCCCACGATCCAGCGCACGCCGGTCTTGATGGTCTCGACCGCGCGCTCGGGCCGCTGGGCGCCCAGGTTCTGCCCAACGAGCGCTGCGGCCGCGGTGCCGATCGCGCCCGCGGTCATGAACTGGACCGCCTCGATGCGGTTGACGATCCCGATCACCGCCTGCGACGCCTCGCCGTAGCGCGCGGCGGACCGGACGAACGCGATGTAGACCACCGAGAACAGGAGCCCGATGAGCGCGCCGGGCATGCCGACCCGCGCCATGCCGGCAATCCGCACCGGCGGCCCCTCGGCGCGGCGCGCGAGCGGGAAAGCACGGTGGCCGCGCGCGGCGACGATCAGGTAGCCGGCCAGCATCGCGCACTGGGCGGTCACCGTCGCCCATGCGGCACCGGCGACGCCGAGCGCCGGGAACGGTCCGGGACCGTAGATCAGGAGCGGGCAGATGAGCGCATTGAGCCCGACCGCGGCCAGGTCGATGAGCAGCGGGGTCCGCGTGTCCCCCGACGAGCGCATGATGCTCTCGCAGGTGAGCGCCATGAGCGGCACCGGTGCCGCGGCGAGCAACACCGAGAGATAGCGCCCGCCCTGGTCCGCGACGCCCGGCGTGGCGCCCATGATCTCGAAGATCCGCCGCGCCGCGAACAGGCCGGCCACCGTGCCGATCAGGCCCAGCAGCGCCGAGGCGCGCAGGCCCTTGTACGCGGCGACGCCGGCGCGCCGCCGCTCCCCCGCGCCCAGGAGCTGGCTCACGTACGCGGTGACGCCGATCGCGAAGATGTCGTTGAGCGCGAGGATCGACCAGACCACGAAGATCGAGGAGGTGACCGCCGCGGTCGCCTCGACGCCGAGCCCGCGCACCCACAGCGCGTCCACCCACTGGTTCGCGACCCGCAGGCCGAACGAGAAGAACGCCGGCACGGCCAGGCTCCACAGCGCGCGCGGGATCGGATCGGTGACGCCCGAGGGCAGCGGCGCTGCGGCGGCCTTGCTCAGGCTGGATCTCCGGGCAGGGAGCGGCGCGGGCGCATCACTTCGTATCCAGCTCCTTGAGCATGCCGAGCACCGGCTGCCAGATGGGGTCCAGCGCGATCACCGCCATGTCGTCGTCCGCCGGCAGGCCGCCGAGCCACACCGGCCGCTCGCGGCAGTCGCTGTAGAACGCACGCCGGTCGGAGGAGGTGTAGCGGGTGCGATGGCGATCCTTGCGCGCCTGTTCGAGCAGGTCCGGCAGCTTCCACGTGCCGAAGTGCCGATTCCAGTCGCTCTGGAGCTGCTCGGCACGCTCGGAATCGGTCTTCTTGAGCCCGGGCGGCACCACGCAGTAGTCGGAGCAGTTGCCGTTGGCCTGGAAGTCCGTGAACACGACGCGCGCGTAGCCCTCGACCTCGTCGCTGTAGTTGCCGAGCGTGTTCTCGTCCCGGGTGTCCACCACCTCGAAGTCGTAGCGCACACTCACCGTGCGCTCGCGCTCCACGGCGTGGAAGTCCTGCTCCACGTAGCGCTCGCGCCGCACGCCCGCGGTGTCCTTGTCCACGATCCGGCGGAAGATCTGCTGGTAGACCTGGGTGGTGTTGGTGCTCGAGCGCATGCCGTACACACGCCCGGTCACCACCTGGTCGGCGCCCAGCCCGCGCCCGATGCGGATCGCCGCGTCGCGCGTCAGGCGATCCTGTTCGGCCACCGTGATGCGCGCGTAGATCTGGCCGGGATCGACCAGGCGCGTGAACAGGAACTCGTCGGGCCGCATGTGCGGCGCCACCTGGCCGTAGACGCGGTCGAAGGTCATCCGGGAGATGCCGGGCACGCGGACCTGGTCCTCGAACGGCAGGATCGCCACCCGCGCCAGCGCCTGGTCGAACGCCTGATCGATGCGCTTCTCGGTGTCGCGATAGCCCGGCACCATCCGCTGTGCCTTCTGGAACTCGAACCACGCCGTCTTGGGCGTGCGCTCGGTCATCGCCCTGGCGCCCGCGCGGTAGTGCACGTCCGCGGCGCCCACCCGGATCGCGGTCTCGTGCCGCGCGAACAACGTGTCGGGCGGGAGGGTCAGGTTGTGCTGGAGGATGTCACCGCGCAGGTCGACCAGCTCGAGGATCTGCTCGGCGGCCGCGAGCGTGTCGACGTCGGCGATCGAGAGGATGCGCGCCTCCTTGTCGTCCACCAGGCGCGTCGCGGCGGTGGTGTAGGCGGCGCGTGCCCGCGGGTGGTTGGGCTGCTTTTCGATCGCGCGGCGCGCCTGCTCGTAGGCGCCGCGCAGATCACCGGCCTCGAGCGCGCGCTCGCTGCGCTGGCTGAGACGATTGGCGCTCGCGCACGAGAGGGCGAGCAACGCGATGACGGAGACGAGACCCGCGCGAATGATGCGCATGGTGTTGTACCTCCAACCCGAAGTCTCTGGGGAGGCTGCGCATCATAGACCACGCTCGTCGAGTGTTCGAACCGCCCGATCTATCGTCCCAGCCAGGCGAACTTGCGCTGCGCCCTCAGGCCGGCGCTCTCGACGCGCGCCAGGTAGACGCCGGCGCCCAGTGCGGCGCCCCGGTCGTCCCGACCGTTCCAGGTCTCGCGGTGAACGCCGGCCTCACGGGCGCCGTCCACCAGCGTGCGCACCCGCCGCCCGCGCACGTCGTAGAGCGTGAGCCGCACGTGGCCGGGGCTCCCGATCGTGAACGCCAGCGTGGCAGCACCACCCGCGGGGTTGGGCGAGATGTCGCTCAGCGCCAGGGCCGGCCAGACGCCCGCAGGCGGCTCGACCGCCACCACCGGGCTCTGGATGGTGTCGGCGAAGGACACGACCACGCAGGCGCCATAGGAGCTGATCGTCGCCGTGAACGGCACCAGCATGTTGACCGGGGCGCTGGGCGAAACCGTCACGCGCCAGAGGTTCTGCGCATTGTTGCGGGTCTGGCTGGGCGGGATGTCGCCGAACGTGGCGAGCGGATCGGTCACGGTGACGTGCGGCGAGCCGTCGGTGAGCGCACCCGCCACGTCGCCGAGCAGGTACGGGCCGGCATTGGCGAACGTCACCTTGAGGTCCGCGGTCTCGCCGGGCTCGAGGCGGCCGTCGCCATCGGCGGGCGGGATCGTGTCGAGCACCACGCTCGAAACGAACTGCACCGGCTGCGACGCGGGCGCGGGTGTGGCGGCGATCGCGTCGGGCGCGCGGACGCGGCCCGAGCCGTAGTCGTTGTCCTTCCCCGCCGGGCCCAGGTCCAGGGCGGTGGTCTCGAGGATCTGGTGCACCTGGTCCGAGGTGAGCATGGGGTTCTTCGACAGGATCAGCGCCGTGAGCCCCGCCACGTGCGGCGTCGCCATCGAGGTCCCGGTGTTGAGCCCATATCCGCCACCGAGAATGGTGGAGAGCACGTCCTGCCCGGGTGCGGCGACGTCGGGCTTGATGAGGCCGACGTTGGGCGTACCCGGATCGCAGATCCGCCAGTCGCCGTAGCCCAGGGGCTGGGACCAGTCCACCGGCCCGTTGCTCGAGAACGTGGTCACCTGGTCGGTCATGTTCCCGGTGGCGCCCACGGTGGTCGCGCCGCCGAGTGCTCCGAGCACCGGCTGGTCGGGCGAGAGCCAGGGCGGCGGCGCATCGCCGGGCGAGCGCACCAGATTGGGCGGACGCTGCTTGCAGCGGTCGTTGGCCGACGCCACGCACATCGTGACGCCCGCCGCCGCCACCATGTCGGCGTTGGCGCGCAGCGACGCGCGCGTCCCGGGCGAGGTGCACAGGCCGCCCAACGAGAGGTTCAGCACCTGCGCCCCGTTGCCGACCGCGTACTCGATGCCCTCCATGATCTTGGCGAACGTGCCCGAGCCGTTGGCGTTGAGCACCTTGACCGCCATGAGCCGCGCGTCGGGCGCCACACCGGTGATGGTGCCGGCCGTGCCGTCGCCGGCGACCGAGCCGCCCACGTGGGTGCCGTGCCCGTTCTGGTCCATCGGGTCGCTGTCGGGGATCGCGGTGTCGTAGCCGTGCACGTCGTCGATGTAGCCATTGCCGTCGTCGTCGATACCGTTGGCCGGGATCTCGTCGCCGTTGGTCCAGATGCGGGCGACGAGGTCGGTGTGGTTGTAGTCGACGCCGGTGTCGATGATCGCCACCAGCACGCACGCGCCGCGGTAGCCCTGGCCCCACACCGCGGGCGCTCCGATCCACTGCACACTCCAGGCGGGGGTCGCGGTCGCTTCCCGCGGCGCGGAGATCGCGGCGGGCTCGAGCGACTCCTCCTCGATCATCTGCTGCGGCGGGTCCCAGGCGATGGTCTCGATCTCCTCGAGCCGCGCGAGCCGCTGGAGCTCGGCGGGCGTCACCTGCGCGGCCACCGCGCCCGCGGACCACAGTGAGCGCACCTCGCTCGCGAGCCCCGCGCGCCGCGCCCCGGTGAGCTCGGCGATCACGCGCGCCTGGGTGC
>DATEMP010000292.1:0-2222 GCA_035275545.1 Candidatus Eiseniibacteriota bacterium
GGCTGCGCCAGATGCCCGAGGGCGCGGGCGGGATGGGAGGCGCCGGCGTTGACGGATACAAATGGAGCGCGGTCTACGTGCTCGAGGCCGGCAAGCCCAAGCGCGTCATGGTGCTCACCGGCATCACCGACGGCTCGTACACCGAGGTGCGCACCGACAAGCTCACGCCCGGCGACAAGCTGATCGTGGGCTCGGAGACGACCGCGGCGCGCAACACCGGGCTGCAGCCGCCCCCGGGCATGGGCGGCGGCGGCTTCCGCGGACCGGGACGGGGCGGGCGATGACCCTCGAGGAGCTGCTGAGGCTCGGCCTCCACGCGCTGGAGCGCAACCGCATGCGCTCGGCGCTCACTGTGCTCGGGATCGTCATCGGCGTGGCGGCGGTGATCGCCACGCTCGCGATCGGCACCGGCGCGCGCGAAGCGGTCCAGGCGCAGATCCGCTCGCTGGGCGCCAACACGCTCACCGTCATGTCGGGCACGATCACCGCGAGCGGCGCGCGCTCGATGGCGGGGAGCAACAACACGCTCACCCCCGAGGACGCCGAGGCGATCAAGGCGGAGGTTCCGTCGGTCCAGGGCGTGGCGCCCACGGTGCGCAGCAGTGCGCAGGTCGTCTACGGGGCGAACAACTGGTCCACCCAGGTGCAGGGCACCACCGCCGACTTCCCGGTCGTGCGCGCCTGGCCGGTGGCGAGCGGGGTGTTCGTCACCGACTCGGACGTGCGCGGCGCCGCCAAGGTGGCGGTGCTCGGATCGGAGGTGGCGCAGCAGCTCTACGGCGACGCCGACCCGGTCGGGACCACGATCCGCATCAAGGACATGCCGTTCCGGGTGGTGGGGGTGATGGCGGTCAGGGGCGGACAGGGATGGGGCGGCAGCCAGGACGACGTGATTCTGGTCCCACTCACCACCGCGATGCGCAAGCTCTCGAACCGGACCTCCGTGAACAACATCGCCGTCTCGGCGGTGAGCCAGCGCGACGTGGCGACGGCGAGCGATCAGATCACCCAGCTCCTGCGCCAGCGTCACCGCATTCGCGAGGGCGCCGACCAGGACTTCTTCATCTTCACCCAGGAGGAGATCGCGAGCTCCGCCGCCGAGACCTCGCGCGTGATGACGGTGCTGCTCGCGAGCATCGCCGCGGTCTCGCTCATGGTGGGCGGCATCGGGATCATGAACATCATGCTTGTATCGGTGACCGAGCGGACCCGCGAGATCGGGATCCGGCGCGCGATCGGCGCCAAGCGGCGCGACATCCTCATGCAGTTCCTCGCCGAGTCGGCGTTCCTCTCGCTGGCGGGCGGGGCACTGGGGGTGCTGCTCGGGATCGGCGCGGCGACCGCGGTCACCCAGTTCGCGCGCTGGCCGACCATGATCCAGCCGGGAGCGGTCGCTTTGGCGTTCGGATTCTCCACGGCGATCGGGCTCTTCTTCGGCTACTACCCGGCGTTGCGTGCGTCGGCTTTGGATCCGGTCGAGGCGTTGCGCTACGAGTAACGGGTCTGCTTTGGCGCTGTGCTGATCAGGCGGTCCGGGGTGGTCGCTCGCCGCTCGGCCGCTCGATCGCACACACGCTACTCGCGGCGGTCGCGGCGACCGACCACCCCGGACCTCGTCGCCCTGCCCGTGGTGCCTTCCCGGTCGTCGCTGAACCCCGTGCTATAGTCGCGCGCCTTGGACACTTGGAGCCGCGCGTGAACGTGGACTGGCGCCATCTGAAGGCGGTGGTGCTGGAGAGCGACGACTGGGGACTTTGCGCGTGGGTGCCGGACGAGCGGGCGTTCTCGGCGCTCGCGGACACGCCCGCATTTGGGACCCCGGCCGGACGCGTCTATGGGCGCTCGACCTTGGAGCGCGCCGATGATGTGGGCCAGCTGGTCGACCTGTTGCTCTCTTTTCGCGGCGCGGATGGCCGCCCTCCGGTGCTCCAGGCCAACACGGTGATGGCTTCCCCGGACTTCACCCGGCTCACCCCGGATGCTGCCTTGAACCTGGAGACCGAAGATCTCCCGGTGCACCGCTATCCCGAGTTTCCGGGACGCTGGGAGCGGCCGGGGTTGTGGGATGCGGTGCGGCGCGGGATCGACGCGGGGGTGTGGTGGCCCGAGCTCCACGGGCTGGTCCATCTGCCACAGGCGGCGTGGCTCCGGGCGCTGGGCTCGGGGGCGGGCGACGCGCGGCGCGCCTTCGAGCACCAGTGCTTCGTGTGCGAGGCGGTCGA
>DATEMP010000293.1:0-7892 GCA_035275545.1 Candidatus Eiseniibacteriota bacterium
CCGGCCCCGGCGCGCTCCCAGCGGGCACCGGTCCATGACCTTGGCGGGGTGACGCAATTCGACCGGCGGCGGGCGCGTTCGCGCAGCGGCGCGACCCGACGGATGCCGCGTCGCGCAGCGCGCCCGGCGTGCGACGTGGCACGGACGATGCGGTCACGGGCCGCTCGGCGTGGTCCGCCGACGGCGCAGTCTCCAGGGTCCGGTTCGGCGCCAGTGGGCGGCACCACGCCAGTTGAGAAGGAGGGTGCCATGATCCGGAGAAAGCGCGGAGAGCGCGGTGCGGCGATCATCGAGTTCGCCGTGGTGCTGCCCCTGATGCTGGTGCTCATCTTCTCGGTGGTCGACTTCGGCCTCTACTTCTTCATCGAGCACACGATCCAGTTCGCGACCCGCGAGGGCGTGCGCCTGGCGCTGGTGGGGCGCACCGTGAACGACGGCCAGGGCAACGCGCTCAACCGCGAGGATTCGATCGTTCAGACCATCCAGCAGAAGGCGGCGATCGCGATCGATCCGTCGAAACTCGAGATCAGCATCTTCCCGGTGGACGCGAACTACGACGATCCGGCGGGTTGGGAGACCACCCGCGACGCGGGCGCGCCGGGCGCGTACATGCGCGTCACCACGCGCTACTCGTACCCGTTCGTCACGCCGCTGCTGGCCGCGATCGCGACCAACGGCAAGCTCCCGGTGAAGGCGCAGGCCACCTACCGGAACGAGCTGTTCTGATGCCCGCGCATGAGGAGGCACGCATGCCGGTCACCCGCGCACGTTCGCCGCGGAGGCTGTGCGACCCGCTGGCAGGGAGCCGCGGCCACGCGCTGGCCGAGTTCGCGCTGGTGCTGCCGATTCTCCTGTTCCTGATCGTGGCGGTCATCGACATCGGCCATCTCATCCAGACGCGCCTGATCCTCACCAACGTGAGCCGCGAGGGCGGGAGCATCGGCTCGCGTCAGACCCCGCTCGACGCGACCATCACCGACATGCTGCTGGCCTCGGGCCGGCCGCTCGACCTGGGCAGCGTGGACGGGAAGGTGTTCGTCACCCGCGTCGCGGCCGGCGAGAGCCAGGCCGATCCCGCGCCCCGGATCCTCGACCAGTACCAGCGCGGCAGCCTGCAGGTGTCGACCGCGATCGACGATGGCAGCCGCACGCTCGGGCTGACCGACGCGATCTATGACCGGCTGGTGTTCCGCGACGCCAATGGGACCGCCGACATCCCGCAGGTCACGGTGGTCGAGATCTTCTACAAGTACCGGCCGATCACGCCGCTCCCGAACTTCATGCCCGGCCTGCTGACCGCGGACGGCGGGGGATTCATCATCCGCAGCAAGGCCGTGTTCTAGGCGCGGCGGGGAAGGAGCGGATCGCATGTCGCACACGCACCGCCGTGGGGAAGCCGGCAACATCATCATCGCCCTCACGGTGTTCCTGATGCTGCTGCTGTGCTTCGTGGCGTTCGGCACCGAGGCGGGACGCTGGTACCTGCTGCGCGCGGAGATCTCCAAGGCGGTCGACGCGGGGGCGCTCGCGGGGGCGCGCAACATCTCGAACCCCTACGTCGATGCGCGCACGCTCGCCTCGGAGTTCTGCGCCGAGAACTTCCCGGCCGGCGGCTTCGGCACGCCCTCGGCGGGAACCGGCAGCGCCACGTTCAACGTCGCGCTCGAGCCCGACGACCGGATCAGCGTCGACGGGCACGCGACCGCGCCGGCGATCATGTCGCAGCTGCTCGGCATCCACGACGTCCCGGTCTCGAGCGCCGGCATCGCCCAGATGCGGCCGGTCGAGATCATGATGGTGCTGGACCGCTCGGGCTCCATGGCGGGACAGCCGATGGCCGACCTCAAGGTGGCGGCCAGGAGCTTCGTCGACTTCTTCGATGACAGCCAGAACCGCGACAAGATGGGGCTCATCAGCTTCGCGACCTCGGTGAGCGTCGACCGTTCGCTCAGCACGAACTTCGTGACGCCCATCAAGACCGCGATCACCAACCTGAACGCGGCGAGCTACACGAACGCCGAGGACGCGATCGACCAGGCGGACGGGCCCCAGGGGTTCACCGATCAGAACGGTATCCCGGCGGGAAGCCGGGTGCAGCAGTTCCTGGTGTTCTTCTCGGACGGGCGCCCCAACACCTTCAAGTGGCTGTTCCGGCGCCAGGGGGTCAACTACGTGGCGCTCGCCAACGTCGAGGACAACTGCGATCCGGGAGGCTCACATCCGGTCAACGGGGCGCTCCTCAATCCCGTCAACGGGGCGCAGATGATCAGCTCGCGGCCGACCGGCGATGGCGTGAGCCGCTGTTCGGGCCAATACTCGACCCGCTGGTACATCTTCGACCAGCGGCCGGTGCCCGGCTACAGCCCCATGGCGTGCAGCATTCCCAGCCAGGCCCTCGGCGACCACGCCTGCAACCTGGCGGCGGCGCTGGCGGTCGACAAGGCGCGGACCCTCAAGGACAAGGACATCACGGTGTTCGCGATCGGGCTCGGCGATCGCATCAACCGCTCGTTCCTCGAGTCGATCGCCTCAGGTCCGGAAATGGTCTACGTGGCGCCCAACTCCGCGGAGCTCCAGACGATCTTCCAGAAGGTCGCGCAGGACATCAAGCTCCGGCTCGTCCAGTAGGGGCGACGCGCGCGGGCGGTCCCCCGCACGTTACCAGCCCATGATGCGGTAGCCGGCGTCCACGTAGAGCACCTCGCCGGTGATGCCGCTCGAGAGGTCGGAGAGCAGGAACAGCCCGGCCTTGCCCACCTCCTCCTTGGTGATGTTGCGCTTGAGCGGCGCCTTCTCGGCGTGCTTCTTGAGCATGTCGGTGAACCCGTGGATGCCGCGGGCCGCGAGCGTCGAGACCGGCCCCGCCGAGAGCGCGTTCACGCGGATGTTCTTCGGGCCCAGCTCGTAGGCGAGCTGGCGCACGCTCTGCTCGAGCACCGCCTTGGCGCTCCCCATGACGTTGTAGGACGGCACCGCGCGCTCGGCGGCCAGGTAGGAGAGCGTGACGATGCCCGCCCCGTTCTTCTCGAGCAGCGCCCGCAGGCGGTGGATGACGTTGAGCAGCGAGTAGGCGCTCACGTCGAGCGCCATCTGGAAGCCCTCGCGGGGCGTCGCGACGAACTCGCCCTCGAGATCCTCCTTGCGGGCGAAGGCGATGCCGTGGACCAGGTATTCGACCGAGCCCCACTCCGACGCGAGCCGCTTCGCGACCGCGTCGATGGTCTCGTCGCGCGTGACGTCGCACTCGAGCACCAGCGTTCCGGGCACCTTCGCCGCCAGCTCCTCGACCATGGACTTGAGGCGCTCGCCGGCGTAGGTCAGGCACAGGGTCGCGCCCGCCTGGTGCAGGTGCTGGGCGATCGCCCAGGAGAGGCTGCGGTGGTTGGCCACGCCCATCACCAGGGCGTGGCGGCCGCTCATATCGATCGGGTACATGGCTCGCGGTCTCCTCGGATGATCGCGTTCACTTCGGACAGGGCATCGCGGCTTCGTCGTCGGCGGGGTGCGGGATCGCGGCGACCGCGGCGCGCACGCGCGACGCCTCGCCCCGCGGGGTGATCGCTGCCAGATCCATCTCGCGCCACAGGAACGCCGCGAGGCGATCATAGAGCGAGACGCCGCCCGGGCGCCGGTCGAGGGGCAGCACGTGGCCGAGGCCCTCGCAGATGCACAGCTCACGCGCGATCCCTTCGGACCGCGCCCGCCGGGCGATCGCGCGTGCTTCGTCGACGGAGACACTGGCATCGTCCACGCCGTGGGCGATGAAGAGCGGAGGCATGCCAGGCTCGAGCACGTCGTCGGCCCACTCGCCCGGACCCGACCAGCTGAACACCGCGCGCACCGGAACGCCGTGGCGGGGATGGGCGATCAGGTGGAGCGCAACCGCCGCGCCGGCGGAGACGCCGCCGACGGCGATGCGCGCCGGATCGATGCGGTAGCGGGCGGCGTTGCGGACCAGCCATCGCACCGCCTCGCCGGTGTCCTCGGTGGCGGCGTCGAGGGTGCGTAGGAACGAGGTTGCAGCCGGACCGGGAGGGTCGTCGCCATGCAGGCGGTAATCGATCGAGGCGCACACGTAGCCGCGCTTCGCCAGCTCCTCACAGAGCTGCGCCATGTTCTCAGAGCCGCGGGTGCCACGCTCCAGGCCACCGCCGTGCACGGCGACGAACGCCGGCCGCCGCGCGGAGCCGCTGTCCGGCTGGTAGAGGTCGAGCAGGAGCGCTCGCGTGCCGGGCTCGGGGGAACGCACCGGCGCCTCGCGATAGATCACGTCCCGCGTCACACGCACCGCATGGGCGGGCTCGACGAAGGGCAGCGGGGCCGTGTCCGCGACGGCGGCGATCGCGACCATTGCCAGAGCGGTGCCCATCACGCGGCGTGCGGCCGTTCCCACACGCGGATCGGCAGGATGATGACCTGGATGCCGGTGAACTGGAGCCGGCGCTGGATCGAGAACGAGGTCTCGTGGTGGAGCGAGCGCGTGAACAGGTTCTCGCGCTGGAACACCAGCTGCCCGGCGAACACCACCGGACGCCGGAACTCCTTGATGAGGTCGTGGCACATGCCCTCGAGCTCGGCGATCAGGTCGGTGCCGAGCGTGATCCGGTACTCGGCGTAGTAGCCCATGCGGTTGGCGAGCGTCACGTACTTCTCGAGATCGACCTGCACCTTGTCCTCGAGCGCCTGCATGTCGGCGGTGCCCTTGAACTGGCCGGAATCGACCAGCCCCACCGAGCAGAACACGAAGTTCTTGAAGTGGCGCGGGAACAGCCGCTGGACGCTGAGCAGCGTGTGGATGCCGAGCCCGGCGTAGGACTCGACCAGCACGATCGCGGTGGGTCCGTCCGGGGCGAGCTCGGGCGCGACCTTGGGCTCCGGGAGCGGCAGGTTGGTGAGCACGTCGTCCAGCGAGGAGAGCAGCCGCTTCACCCGGCGATAGTGGCCGCGCACCAGGAAGCAGAAGCCGATCAGCACCCCGGTCACCAGCAGGGTCGCCCACGCGCCGCGGTCGAACATCAGGACGGCGGTGAGCGCCAGGATGCCGCCGCAGATCAGGGTGCCGAGGGTGGCGATCGTGAGCCGCTTGCGCCAGTGCTCCTGGGTCTGGCGGGTCGTCCACCAGTGGCGCGCCATGCCCGCCTGGGTGAGCGTGAAGGCGATGAACACGTTGATCGAGTACATGACCACCAGGATCTTGACCGCGCCGCCGGTGCCCACCATGACCGCGGCCGCCGCCACGCCCATGGTGAGGATGCCGTTCTGCGTGACCAGGCGCTCCGAGAGATGCGCGAAGCGCTTGGGCACCCAGAGGTCCACCGCCATCGAGGCGAGCGTGCGAGGCCCGGCGACGAACCCGGTCTGCGCGGCCACGAACAGCAGCGCGCCCTCGGAGATCAGGGTGATCCAGACCACCGCCTCACCGATCTGGATCTCGCCCACGTGCCAGCCGCTGGTGAGCTGGGTCCAGAGCGAGGCGTTGAGCGTCCGGCCCGGCTCGTGCTGCACCGCGTTCAGCAGGTAGCAGAGCAGGATCCCGCCGGCGGTGAACGCGAGCGAGACCGACATCAGGAACATGGTGCGCCGGCCGGTCTCGACCCGCGGCTCGCGCAGGATGTCGGTGCTGTTGCTCACCGCCTCGATGCCGGTGTAGGTGCCGCCGCCCAGCGAGTAGGCGCGCAGGAACATCATGAGCACGACCCAGGGGCCGAGCTGCGAGACCTCCGACTGCGTGGTCTGCACCGTGCGGGTGACCAGCGGCACCAGGTCGGTGCCGTGCGTGAAGATGCCGTACGCGATCAGCGCGATGTGGCTGACCATGAACGTCAGGAAGATCGGGGTCAGCACCGCCACCGACTCCTTGACGCCGCGCAGGTTGACGCTGGTGAGCAATCCCACGATCAGGATCGCCGCGGCCACCTTCCAGATCCGCCACTCCGGGGGCATGAACGAGAAGATCGCGTCGCACCCCGAGGCGACCGAGATCGCGATCGTCAGCACGTAGTCCACCACCAGCGCCGCGCCGCCGATAACGCCGGGGGTGGGGCCGAGCAGCTTGGTGGCGACAAGGTAGCCGCCGCCGCCGGTCGGGAACAGCTCGATGACCTGGCTGTAGGCGGTGGAGATGAGGAAGACCGTGAGGACGGTCGCGACCACCAGGTAGAGCGCCAGGTGCTGATGGGCGCCGAGGGTGAGGAACGCTTCCTCGGGGCCGTAGGCGGAGGAGGAGAGCCCGTCGGAGCCCAGCCCGACCCACGCGAAGAACGCGATCAGGGCCATGCTGTGGTGAACGCGCGGGTCGAAGAGGTTCTTGGGACCGCCCAGCAGCGCGCCGCGCAATCGTTCGAACACGGGGGGGGAATCTAGGGACTCGTTCGCACATTATCAAGCGGTTGCATTGGCGTGCGTCGCGGGCGCAGAAGTTCACCAACGCTGTCCGCGGCGTGGTGCTAGCATGCGATCGATGTCGTTTCCACCCCTGATCGCGCTGGTCCTGGTGCTCGCGCTGGCCTCCGCGCCGGCGCGCGCCACGCCGCCGGTGCCGGTCGCCACGCCCTCGGCGGTGCCGCGCTTCACGCTGTTCGGGTGGGTGGCCCCGCCGGTCTGGGAGCAGACCGCGGCCCGTTACCAGGAGCTGGCCGCCACCGGCATGAACGCCGCGGTGCTCGCCTGGGAGGACCCGCAGCTGCGGGAGTCGAATCTCGCCCGGCTCGACCTCGCGGCCGAGGTCGGCATCCGGTGCCTGATCGCCGATCACCGGTTCGAGCGGGTCCGTGACCTGGGGATCGACACGCCCGAGGCGGGGGTGGTGATCGATTCGATCGTCGCCGACTACCGTGACCACCCGGGGTTCCTCGGCTACTACCTGGGCGACGAGCCCAAGAGCGACCAGTGGCCGAACCTGACCAAGGTGTTCGCGGAGCTGCGTGCGCGCGATCCCGAGCATCCCGCGTGGAACAACCTGTCGGGGTACGCGGGCTACGACTCGCTGGTCTGGGTGGCCGACAACACCGGCTATCTCGAGCACGTGCGGCCCACGGTGCTGTGCAACGACCACTACGACTTCCGCATCGGCCACGACCTCGGCCGGTTCGTGGCCAACGTCGCCGGGCTGCGCACCTGGTCGCTCGCCTACGGCGTGCCGTTCTGGTCGATCGTGCAGCTGGTGCCGCACGGTGGCTATCGCCCGATCACCGATGGCCAGCTGGCGTGGCAGGTCTCGATGCTGCTTGCCTACGGCACCCGCGGCGTCGGCTACTTCACCTACTGGACGCCCGCGCCCGATCCCGAGTACGACTGGGGCGACGCGATGATCACGCATCAGGGCGACCGCACGCCGTGGTACGACGAGGTGCTCCGCCTGAACGCGCGGGTGCGCCCGGCGGGCGAGACGCTCGCCGGCCTCACCTGGATCTCGACCCAGCACGCCGGCTCGGTGCCGCGCGGCGGACAGCCGTTCCGCGGCGACGACTGGCTCACCGCGATCGCGGGACGGGCCGCGGTGGGGCGGTTCACCGACGCGGCGGGCGTGCCCCATCTCCTGGTGATGAACGCCGACTCGCTCGCGGCCCGCGAGGTCACGCTGACGCTCACCGGTGCCACCGGCGTGGCCCGGCTTGGCAGCGCGGTCGGCGACTGGCAGGCGCTCCCGGTCGTGAGGCGCGGCGACCACTTGGAGGTCACGCTGCCGCTCTCCGCCGGAGAGTTCGCGCTGCTCCGGATCGACGGCACCTTCACGGGCCGCTCCGGACGGCTCGGCCCGGTGCTCGCGGTCTCGCCCAGCCCGGCACGCGACGAAGTGCGGTTCGACGTCGCGCGGATCGCCGGCGAGGCGCGGATCGAGATCGTGGACGCGACCGGGCGCCGCGTCTGGCTGCGGCGCCTGCCGGCCGGCA
>DATEMP010000294.1:0-19700 GCA_035275545.1 Candidatus Eiseniibacteriota bacterium
ATCTCGGTGCCGACCAGCACGGTGGTGCCCTCGGCGATGATGATCTTCGCGAGCGTCCCCTCCGCGGGCGACGGGATCTCGACGTTGATCTTGTCGGTCTGGATCTCCACCAGCGGCTCTTCCTTGCGGACGCGGTCGCCCTCCGCCTTGAGCCAGCGCGCCACCGTGCCTTCCGCCACGCTCTCCCCGAGCTGGGGCACCACGATCGAGATCGGCATCTATCCTCCTCTGGCGCGCCGCGCCAGCCGCTCGCGGCGTCGCTCCTGGGCTCTACGGTGCTCGGCGCGTTCCTTTTCGTCCACCAGCTCGAGCGGCGGAACCGCAGTCGGCCGGCGGGTGACCGGATCGAGCGCCACGAACGTCACGTACGCGGTGCTCGTGTGGCGGCGCTCACCACTCATCAGATCTTCGGACTCCACGTCCACCCGGATCTCCATGCTCGAATGGTCGACCAGCGTGAGGCGCGCATCGAGCAACGCGAGCTGGCCCACCTGGATCGGCGCATGGAACGCCATCTCGTCGATCGCCGCCGTCACCACCGGCCGGCGGGAGTGCCGGGTCGCCACCACCGCCGCGGCCAGGTCGATCCAGTGCATGACGGTACCCCCGAGCACCGTGCCGTGCACGTTCGCCTGATGCGGCAGCACGAGCTGCGCCATCTGGGCCGCGGATTCGGCGACCGTCCGGCCGGCCTGCCGCTCGCGGGCAGGCGAGCTCACGGGCACATCCGGTGGCGGACGGGACGATGACGCAATGACATACGGGGGATCCTCCAGTCGAAAGCGCCGCCGATCATAGCGGCCGCGTCACGGCCCCGCAATCCGGCCGCCCCTAAATGCAACGGCCGGGCCCCCGAACGGGAGCCCGGCCGCGCGTGAGACCGACCTGCTAGTCCAGCATGACGCCGCGGGTGTTGAACGTCTGGCCCGCGAGCTTGAGCTTGTAGAAGAACACGCCCGCTCCCACCGGCTTCCCGGTGCCGTCCCGTCCGTCCCACGAGAGCGTGTGACGTCCGGCCGGGAACTCACCGTTGGCGAGCTCCGCCCGCTTGCGGCCCGAAATATCGTAGACCGCGATGTTCACGTGCTGACGTGTCGGCAGCCCGAACGTCACGAACGACTCCTTCGCCGGGTTCGGGGCGACCGCGAAGCTCACCCCGACCGGCAGAGGATCCTCGATCCCCAGGGTCGCGTTGACCGTGATGTCGGAGTCACCCCGCGGCTGGACGCGCCAGTTGATGCCCGCGAAGAAGGTCGAGGCGACCTCGAGCACGCCGTTCACCGAGACGTACTGGGTCTTCACCGGATCGAACGTGCGGGTGATGTTGTTGTCGATCAGGATCGTGTCGGGATTGGTCGGGTACTGCCCGGCGACCCCGAAGCTCTCACCCGCGTTGCGGTTCTCGGTGGTCTTCACGTCCACCAGCCGCACCAGCATGCCCTCGAAGTCCTCCGAGGTCGTCGTGTTCTGCAGCACGTCGCAGGTGGTGTCGCTCAGCACCGCCACGGTCTGGACCACCGGGGCGGGCGAGGCGACGACGCCCTCGTCACGCACGTAGACGTTGCCGGCCATCTGGGTCTCGCCGAAGAACTCGACGATCGCCCCGGCCAGCACGTACTGGCGGCCGACCGTGAGCGGATTCACCGGCGCGAACAGCTGGAGGCCGCTGCGCGTGCCGCCGCCCGCCGTCTGGAGGAAGTAGGTCGAGCCGTAGGTCGCGGTGCACACGCCGCGGGTGGTGATGCGGTCTCCGTTGGTTGCGCCCAGGCCCGCGAACTTCGAGCGGTCCTCGCACGGCGCGCCACCGAGCGCGGACGGAAGCGGCGCCTGGATCGCCCCGATCGACGTGATGGCGTTGAACATGGTGCGCGTGTCGGCCGTGGTCTGCGTCTGGCCGTTGTTCGCGTTCACCAGCCCGTTGGCGGTGACACCCTCGGCGTCACCGGCCGCCAGCCCGTTCGTCACCTTGAGGTGGACGACGTTGGTGTTGACCTGCCGCACCGCCGCGTCCGGAGGACCCAGCGTCGAGGCGAGCGTGTAGTTGGCGGTGTTGTTGGCGCTCGCCGCGGTCAGGTTGCGGTCGAACACGCAGCGCAGCGTGTCGGCGTAGATGAAGTAGGCGTCGGTGAGGCTCGGGGGCGACGAGTCGAACAGGTCGTTCGAGTTGCGCAGCTGGATGCGGTAGCCGCGCGTGCGCTGCTCGTAGATGCCCTGGACCGAGTCGATCAGCGCGCCGATCGGCAGCGGCGTGACCGCCGTGAACGAGAGCGTGCTGCCGTCGATGAACACCGAGTCGCAGGGGCTGGGCCCGGTGCAGGTGTTCTTCACCGCGATCATCGAGCTGAAGGTGCCGATGCCGGGCGGCTGATCCGAGGTGCGCACGACGCGCAGCCGCTCGATCTCGCGCACCAGGCAGCCTTCATACTGCTCGGCGAACACGTTGGTGGGCAGCTCCTGGAGATTCGCAGCGGTGCCGCGGAAGAACGCCGGCAGCGAGTTGCCCTGGCTGATGCGGCGCACCGCGGGAAGCGGGTTGTTGAAGGCGCTCCCGGTGCTGTAGCTGCGCAGCTCGAGCCCGCCCTGGAACTCCTCGAGGCGGCCGTACACCATGACGCTGTCGCCGACCGCGAGCGGGGGCGTGAAGAGCGAAACGTAGTTGGTGCCGCCGGTGAACACGTCGACGCCGGTCCACGACTGGCTGGTTCCACGGTTCTGGACGTAGAAGCCGAACCCGGTGGGGAACGTGTCGAACCCGGTGATGATGCCGCCGATGCCTTCGACGGTGTCCGGCTGGACCGGATGCGGGCTCGCGGCGGGATTCTGGATGAACGACACCTTGATCAGCGTGTCGGGAAACGGACAGCCGGGGCCGAACGGAGCGCCGGTGCAGATCCCACCCACGGTCCCGGGCGGATAAGACACCGCCAGTGCGGTCGTGGCGCTGCATACCAGGAGAAGAGCACCGATCAGCAGTGAAGCCTTCGTTCGCATGATGCACCCCTTGGTCACGGGTTGTCGGGAATGAGGTCGGCTCTGGACGGGGTCGTGCTCGTTCGGGCGAAAGCCTCCTTGCGCGCTCGGGGTCAGCGCACGGCTGAGTCCTTCTCGCAGAACACCTGAACTTTCGTTGACCTTGGAACGCGACAAAAAGGGTATTCCATGCCCATTAGCTAAGGCAATAGAAAACATGGTGATACCGGGATGTAACACCGTCGGGCGGGGGCCCGTCGGCCTACGCTACGGGCAGGTTCCGGAGCCGAGGCCCATCTGCGCGTAGACCTTGCATAGGTATCTCGGAGCGTTGAAGAACAGGTTGGCGCCGCGGATAGGGAGAGTAAACGCGATCAGCCGCCCGGGGCCGACTCCCTCGGGAACCCGCACGGAGACCGCGATCGGAATGTCGCGAAGGACCGGCGGAGAGAGAGAGCTGTCACGCGCCCACAGGGCGACGTACCCGGTGTCCCGAACCGCGAACCCGCGGAGCCCGGCGGAGATGGCGCCGTTCCTGAGACTGTCGGAGAACATGGTGCTGCGCAGGACCACCGGCTTGTTGAGCGGGGTGCTGTCCGCCGGAGCATTGGGATACTCGACGCGCGACGGTCCGATAGTCCAGCTCACCGTGGAGTCCGCGCGCCCGGCCAGCCCCGCGTTGATGAGGCCATCGCTGCCCAGGTACTGGCTCACCCAGCTCGGCCGCAGGGCGCCGATGCCGCGCGGCAGACCGCCGTCGATCTCGAGATCCCCGCTGTTCGTGCCCTCGACCAGGTTGCGGCTCTCGATCATGAGCTGGCCGCCCCCGTCCAGGTAGATGGCCAGCCCGTCCTGGAAATCGCGCATGACGCTGGAAATGCCCGCGTCCGTGCCGCGATACCACACCACGGCGTCGAACAGGCGGAAGGTCTGGGCGAGATTGGCGACGCTCCGGAACGGCTGGTGGCTGGCCAGCCGCAGCACGCTGTAGCTGCCGGCGGGAAGCGCGGTCTGGGTGGCGGTCAGGTAGAAGGCGTCGACGATGGGATTGCCGGCATCGTCGATGAGCAGCAGGCGCGGATGCACGCCGGGATCCGCGGGCGCGCGCACGATCCAGCGCAGGCTGTCCCAGGCGCTCAGGCGACCTCCATCGTCGACGGCGCGGATGAACACCTGGCGGGGCTGGGTGGGCGGGAAGACGCCCGCCACCTTGAAGTCGGTGGTGTCGATGGTGAAGGTGGTGCCGCTCACCAGGTGGAGCGCCCCGGGGATCGTGTCGAGCCCGACCTGGAACTGCATCTTGGACGACTCACCGTCGGGGTCGTTCGCGGTCCAGGTGAGCGTGACCGTGGGATAGGTCTCGTCCGAGGGCACCAGGCGGTTGGTGAACCGAACCGTGGGCTCCTGGTTGCTGAACTGGAAGTCCGCGGTCGCCGGGGTCGGATCGCGGGTCGCCTCGTTGTCGATCGCACGCACCTCGAAGGCGGGGGCCGAGTAGCCGGTGGGCGTAAACACCGTGAACGTGGAGTCGGTGAGGGTCGTGAACACCCAGGCGGGATCGGGATCGGTGGCGGTCTTCAGGCGCACCTCGTAGCCCGCCACGTCGCCGTCGGGGTCGCTGCCGAACCAGTAGATGCGCACCACGTGGTTCACGGTGTCGAGCGCGCCCTGGACGAACAGCGTGGTCTCGGGCGGCAGGTTCCCCACCGCGGTGATCTTCTTCTTGGCGCAGCCGGCCAGCACCGCGATCGCGAGCAGCGCGACCAGGACCGCCAGACCCGCGATCCTCCGCATCACTGGAACCCTCCCTCGCGGTCGGATTTCACGATCAGGAACTTGCCGACCGTGGTGGCGCCGCCTTCGAGGTTCTCGACCGAATACAGGTAGAGCCCGGTCGCCGCCGCCTGGCCCTCGCGGGTGATGAGGTTCCAGGCGAACGTCGTGCCGGAGAGCGTGGGCGGCGCCACGTCGAGCTCGCGCCGCGGATCGTAGACGCCCTGCGCGCCCTCGCCGCGATACTGGCTGCCGCTGAACTCGGTGTCGTAGACCAGATCACCGGAGAGCGTGTAGATCCGGAGCTTGCAGTGCGCAGGCAGGTTCGTGAACCACAGGTAGTGGTCGCGCACGTTCCGCCCGCGATCCCACGCGGCCTCGACCCGGTAGGGATTGGGGAACACCACCACCTGGTTGGGCTCCTTCTCGCCCGGGGCCGGCGCCGGCACCACCAGCGTCTTGTTCTGGGCGACGCCGCTCTCCAGCGACTCGACCTCCACGTTCCCGAGGTCGTACGAGGTCACCGCGGCGTAGTACTTGAACCCGTTCCGGAGCGCCGGCACGCGGTAGCGGTAGCGGTACTGGACCCCGTCCATCAGCGTGTCGAACTGCACCGCGGTGAAACCGGTGTTGAACCCGGTCGTGTCGTGGGGCGAGTTGGTCTTGTCGAACTGGCCGATGCGGTGGAGGTTGATGCGGTCCTCCCCGAGGTAGACCCGGTAGCCCTCGAAGTCGAGGGGCGGGCTGCCGGTCGAGTCGACGAAGAACTCCGGCGAGTCGTCCCAGTAGAGGTCGACGGCGCGATCGCGGGCGATCAGCTTGAAGCGCGGCGAGGGCGGCGGGACCGGCACCACGTAGTTGCGGTCGTAGGCGCGCTGGGCGAATCGCGCATGCTCCTGGATCTGGGTGGGATCGGTGAGGCCGGCGCCGCCCACCACCGCGAAGTCCACGACGATGCTGTCGCCCGGGTTGATCTGGGCGAACGGCCCGACCGAGAGGATGGTGACCGGGTCGCCAGACTGCGGCTGCAGGTCGGAGGCCGACAGGTCGGCGATGGTGCCGGCGTTCATGAGCGCGTAGCGCTCGACGTCCTCGTCACGCAGCTCGCTGCCCGGCGCGTAGGTCCACGCCGAGAGCGTGATCTGCTTGGTGGAGACCGGCTCGGGCGCGGTGCCGAGCAGCTTGACGCCCACCCACTCGGGCACGCGCTCGAGGACGCAGCCGCTCGGAATCGGCTGGGCCGCGCAGTAGTGCTCGCGGACCAGCCGAAGCGAGTCGTCGTACTGCATCCACTTCTTGCTGAACCAGCTTCCGATCGAGCTTCCGCTGCTGCTCGGCGGCCACACGCTGTACGAGTTCTTGGGACCGCTCGCCATCTCGGTGTAGAAGCCGACCCACACGTTGGCGAGCGGCGGACCCTGGTTCTGGATCGCGAAGCGATAGGTGATGAGGTGCTGGTAGTTCGAGAACGACCACGCGTAGTTGCTCTGGGTGACCAGGATGCTCAACGGGCGGTGGTTCTCGCTGTTGTTGGCCTGCCGCCGCGCGGGACGGTCGCTGAACTGGCAGATGTAGTCCTGCTCGCTCACCGCCAGGGGACTGAACGAGCGGTGATTCGGCAGCGTCGAGCGCACGATGATCTCGCGCCCGGCGGGCGTGAACTCGGTGGCCTGCTGGGCGCTGCTTCCCTGCGCTCCGTCGATCGCGCCGGTCACCACCCCGATGAAGGCGCCGGAGTCGTCCACCGCCTCGGCGCCGATCCACAAGCCGCCGCGCACCATGTGCTCGTGGCCGGTCCCGAGCGGATACTCCATCGATGGGATCCGGTTCACGAAGTTGTTCCCCACGAACCCGTAGTTCGACACCGTGATGCCCATCAGGTTGTTGTTGGTGACCAGCACCGAGTAGCGCACCGAATCGGCCAGGGTCTGCTCCGGCGAGTAGAGCGACGGCAGGCGTGCGCCGGACAGGTGGTCGGGATCCGCCGCGGCGGCGCCGGCGGTGGCCATGGCGAGCGCCACGATCACGACGATCCGGACGGACAGCGGGCGTCGCGTCGCGCTCACCTGCGCCTCTGGTAGCGGACCACCTTGCCGGTCTGGCGGTCTCCGACGTAGACCAGCGAGTCGTCGGCCGCCACCGCGACCGGGCTCACCAGCGGCAGTCCGGCGTCGTCGAGCTCGACGTTGACCTGCTGGATGAACGCCCCGTACTGGTCGAAGCGCAGCACCCGCTGGTTCCCGGTGTCGGCCACGTAGAAGAACCCGGCGCGATCGGCGGTGACGTCCTCGGGACCGGCCAGGTTCGTATCCCGGGCCGCGTCGACCTTGAACGCCGTCGCGATCGACGCGAACGCCTGCACCCAGTTCTTGCCCAGGTCGGCGTAGTAGAGCCTCGGGCCGCTGGTGATGCCGGACGCCACGAAATAGAGGCCGCGCGGATCGAGCGTGCTGGCCAGGCCCGAGCCCTCCTCGATGTAGGGCGTGGCGTCGCGCCTCCACAGGGTGTCGCCGGGCATGTAAGGGTCCTCCGGGGCCCCCGGCGAGACCGGGTGGTAGCGGCGGACCTGGAAGACGAACGACCGGGTCAGGATGCGGGCGTCCTGGGGATCCGGGAGGAGCTCGATCGACGAGCCCGACACGTACACCCGGCCCTGGTCGTCGGCCGCGATGCCCTGGACGTACGCCATGCTGGTGTCGGTGAACGTGCTGATGGGGTTGCCGCCCAGGAGGCTGTACTGGCGCACCCGCCAGTAGAGCGAGAGGTCGGTGACCCGCTGGGTGACCGGGTCGCGCGCCAGCGCCGTGTCACCCTGGTCGAGCACGTAGATGTAGCTGCCGGACGAGCACAGCGCGTGCGGATTGAAGAGCTGGTTCAGACTCCGCCCCGGGATCGGTGCGGGGCGTGGCGGCGAGGCCTTGAGCGCGTACTGGGACACCGAGCCGCGCGGACTGGTGCCGGTCCCCGGGTTCTGGAACAGGATGAAGAGCTGGGTGCCGATGCCCTGGGTGAGGAGGATGTCGGCGATCCCGTCCATGCCCTCCCAGGTGGCGACCATCTGGTAACTGTTGTCGGTCGAGTACGACCGCCCGGTGCGCGTCTCGGTGGGCAGCGGGAACGTGCTGCCGCATCCAATCGCCGCCACCGTCCAGGCGAGCGCGAGCGCAACGATGACCAGCCGGCTGCGCATCAGAAGCGAACCCCGAGGGTGAGACGGTTGATCGGGCCCAGGAAGCCGCCGTCCGTGTAGGCGTAGTCGACGGTCGCCCGCAAGCCGCCCAGCTCGGCGTTGACGCCCGCCCCCGCCGAGAACTTGAGCGCGTCGGCGTTGAAGTTGTATCCGGTCCGCAGCGCGAGCCGGTCGAGCCACACCCACTCGAGGCCCGCCTTGACCGCCTGCGCGTTGTCCGCCGGCTGGTTGGCCTCGATCGACGTGGTCACGCGCTGGCCGGCCCGCTCGATCGGCTCGAAGGCCACGCCGTAGCGGAACACCGTGGGCGCGTCGAAGCCGTCGTAGCTGCGCACCTCGTCGTCGGCGGTGCCGGCCGTTCCGTCGGGCCCCAGCGACAGGTACTCACCCTTGGGCTTGAGCTCGGGGGAGAAGTTCGAGAGCGAGGTCGCCACGCGCACGCTGCCGAGCCCCAGGTAGTAGATGGAGCCGATGTCGAAGAGCACCGCGGTGGTGGTCGGGTTGCCGACGTCCTTGCCCAGGTCCTCCCGCATGTACTTGGCGCCCACCCCCACCAGCAGCTTGTCGGTCCAGCGCCGCGCGTACGCGGCGCCCATGATCATGTCCGAGTAGACGAACGTGCGGCCGGTGCCGAAGGGCTGCAGCTCGCTGGTCTCGTCGAGCGTGGTGGTGAGCACGCCGAACTGGAACGCGAGCGACCCGCCCAGGCGGCGCACCGGGAACACCAGCGCCATGTGCTCGAAGCGGATCTCCGCCGGCCAGTCGATGTGCGAGAGCGCCACCTCCTGCCGCTGGATCGAGGCGAGCCCGGCCGGGTTCCAGTAGATCGCCGAGGGATCGTTGGCCACCGCCACGAACGATTCGCCGAGCCCGGTGGCGCGCGCGCCCACGCCGATCTTGAGGAAGGTGCCCGAGGCGGTCCCCGCCCGCTGTTGCCCGAGCGTGAACTGCGCATGCGCGGGCGACGCGCACAGGGCAGCGAGCGTCGCGAGCACGCACAGCCGCCCGGCGGACGTCACTCTAGAAATCGATATCAAGCGTCACTCTCACCTGGGCGGGCGGCCCGAAGTTGGAAGGATCGTCGATGTTCTCGACGCGAAGCTTGTCGAGGCGCCTCAGGTACGACGCCTCCGACTCGTTCGTGCCACGCGGGTAGAAGACGTCGGGGTCGAACTCTCCCACCCCCCAGACCCGCTCCCGTCCGGTGACCCGATCGACGCGGTTGATGATCCGGGTCCCGAACACGTTGAGCGCGGCGACGCTGAGATCGAGCCGCCGGCTGCCCAGCCGGAAGAAGCGATTCACCCGCACGTCGGCGGTGACCTGGAACGGCCCGTTCTGCGAATAGGGCTCGGCCGACTGATTGGACGTGGGGCTGAACCGCGACGTGAACGCGCGACCCGACGAGCCCTGCACGTAGACGTTGAACCCGGACTGCTTGAGCCAGGGCGCGAAGTCCGGCGCCTTGTCGGTGAAGCGGAGGTCGAAGTTGGTGGTCACCTTGTGCGGGCGGTTCCAGCGCACGAAGGTCTCGGACAGGCGCGTCTCGCCGGCATCGAATTCGTTGAGCTGCGCGACCTTCGCCTCGTTGGGATCGCTGCTCTTCCCCTTGGTCTGCTGGTAGGTGTAGGAGAGCTTGCCGGACCAGTAGCCCTGCTGGCGCCGCTTCTCGAACTCGACTTCGAACCCCTTGGTGCGCGCGAAGTGCCCGTTCAGGTACACCAGGATCGGCACCAGGTTCGAGCCCTGGGTGCGGGTGAACGAGGTCGCGGTCGGATAGTCGTAGATGTCCTTCACGAAGAAGGTCGCGTTGACCGCCGCGCCCGGGCGGAACTCGTTCTTGCCGCCCACCTCGTAGTTGATCGAGGTCTGCGGATTCAGGTTCACGTTGCCGAGCAGCGGGAACGTCTCGCTCGAGATCGAGGTGAGCTTGGAATAGACGTACCGGTAGGACGGGTTCTGCGTGAACTGTCCGTAGTTGAAGAAGAACGAGCTGTGCGTGCCGATCGGGTGGGCGACGATGATGCGGGGCGACAGCTTGAGCTTGTAGCGGCGGCCGAAGAAGGAGTGGGTGTTCGCGAAGAACTCCTCGCGGGAGGTGGGCGTGATGTTGATGGTGTCGGCGAGGTTCGCCAGCGCGCGCTCGGCCTCGCGGCCCACGAACCAGTAGTCGGCGCGCATCCCCACGTTGGCGGTGAAGCCCTCGAACTCCAGGCGGTCCCGCAGGTACAGGTTGCCGACCCAGGGGTGCACCTTCCAGATGTCGTGGGAGCCCCCGAGCCCGTCGGGATCGGGCTCCCACGGATTCTCGATCGTCACGTACTGGGCGGTCTGGGCCTGGTGCTCGAATCCCAGCTCGATCTCGTGCCGCCGCATGCGATGGGTGAGTCCCCAGGTGGCCGCGGTCGACACGGTGCGCCGGTCCTGCCAGGTGTTGTCGTCGCCTGAATCGAAGAAGTAGTCGTCGCGCCGCGGATCGCCGGGCGGGAACAGCGAGATGTCGTCCGGGGGCTCGTACTGGGTCCAGTGCTTGCCGAGCACCTCGCGGCGCAGCGCGCTGTAGTAGCGGGAAAACTGCGCCTCGGTGTACCCGGTGGTGCCGAGCGTGCGCCGCCAGCGCAGCGAGGCCTGGACGTTGTCCTCGAAGATGACCGGCGCGTGATCGATGCGTCGCGACCAGGCCCAGGGATAGGCGGGATCGCCCGCGTCACCGGCGGCGTTGATGAACGTGCGGCTGAAACCCTGGTCGATGCCGATCCGCTTCGAGACGTCGAGATTCCAGCGGTCGGTGCCGGAAGGCTTCCACGCCAGCGAGACGCGCCCCGCCCAGTTGTTGTCCTCCGAAGGCGCCCAGGAGTCGTTGTAACCCCAATTGCGGCCCAGGAATCCGTCCTGGTAGGTGGAGCGCAGCCGCGGACTGCCGGGGAGCTTGTCGATGCTGGGGAATCGCGTCGAGGTGTGATCGGTCGAGACGTCGATGAACCAGTTCATCGTGCCGCGACCCATCGGGCTCACCTTGAGCGGGCCGCCCATGGTCACCTGGAGGCCCCGTCCCCCGTAGGCGCCCGCCGTGCTGGTGATGCCGCCCGAGAACGTGTCCCCGCCCTCCTTGAGCTTGACCTCGACCACCCCGGAGAGCGCGTTTCCATAGCGCACGTCGTAGGCGCCGGTCGCCACGTTCACCTCGGCCACCGAGCGCGCGTTGAGCTGTCCGGCGGTCGACTGGCCGGTGACCAGGTCCCGGTTCGCGACCCCGTTCACGTAGAACAGCGTCTCGTCGGCGCGCCCGCCGCGCACGTGGATCTGATCGGCCTCGACGCTGATGCCGGCCTGCTGCTGGAGCACGTCACCGATGGTCTGGACCGGCAGGTTGCGGATCTCCGACGCGTTCACGCTGCGCACGGTCGCGCCCTGACGCACCTCGACCAGGCGCCGCTCGGCGGTGACCTCGATCGCCTTCACCTGCTGCACGACGATCTCTTCCATCGCCACGTTGATCGTCTGGCTCTTGCCCGCCGCCACCACCACGCCCGCCTGGACCGCCGGCGCGTAGCCGAGGAACTGGACGCGCAGCTCGTAGGTGCCCGGGGCCACGCCGGTGATGAGGAACTTTCCTTCCGAGTCCGTCAGCCCGCCCTTCTGGGCGCCGATCAGGGTGACGGTCGCGAACGGAATGGCGTGCGAGGTCCGCTTGTCGAACACCTTCCCGGTGATGCCGCCCTTGTCCTGCGACCAGGCCGGGCATGCAACGAGAAGGGTGAGCGCGGCGACGACGGCGATGGCAGATGCGCGGCAGTCAGGTCGAGGCATCGGACCAGGCGGTGGGCGGAAGTTGTGGGAGTAGAAAGGGGACCGTACGCACTGGGGCCACCACGGTCAAGTGCTTCCTCGCGCCGGGCATGGCGTCCACGAGCACTACTCGCGGTCGGATTTGACCACCAGGAACTTCCCCCGATTCACCTGCCCGGTGTCGAGGTCCTCGACCGAGAACATGTAGAGACCGGTGGCCAGCGCCTGCCCCTCGGCGGTGATGAGATTCCAGGCGAAGCTCGCCCCGGAGAGCGCCGGCGGCCCGGTATCGATGTCCTGTCGGGGGTCGTAGAGCCCGCGCGCGCTCTCGCCCCGGTAGCTCGACCCGTCGAAGCGGGTCTCGAACACCCGGTCGCCCGAGAGGGTGTAGATCCGCAGCATGCACCGCGCCGGGAGCCGCGCGAACCACAGATAGTGGTCGCGCACGGTGGCGCCCCGGTCCCAATGGGCTTCGACCCGGTAGGGATTGGGGAACACGATCGGCCCTCCGCCCCGCTCGCCCGGGGCCGGAAGCGGCACCGCCTGGAACTTGTTCTGGCCGATCCCGCTCTCGAGGCTCTCCACGCGGGTGTCACCCAGGTCGTAGCTGGTGACCGCGCCGTAGTAGCTGAACCCGTCCTTCAGCCCGGTCACGGCGTAGTGGTAGCGATACGGGATCCCGTCGACGACCGTGTCGCGCCGCGCGGCGGCGAGCCCGGTGTTGAAGCCGGCGGTGTCGTGGGGCGACGCGGTCAGGTCGAACTGGGCCACCCGCGTGGGGTCCTGCCGGTCCCGCCCCAGGTAGACGCGGTAGCCCTCGAAGTCGAGGCCGCCCGGCACCAGGCTGGTCTCGTCGGGCACCGACTCCGGCGAATCGTCCCAGAAGAGGTCGACGCGCTGCTCGCCGGCGGCCACGTGCAGGCGCGGCGAGGGTGGCGCCTCGGGGAGCCGGTACTCGATGTCGGCCGCGAACTGGGCGAAGTCGGCGTTCTTGATCAGGTCCGCCTCGTCGGCGCCGCCGATCACCGCGAAATCGACGGTCACCGTGTCCCCGGGGTTCACCTGCGCAAACGGTCCCACCGAGAGCACGATGATCGGCGAGCACGCGGTGCCGGGAATGCAGTCGTGCGGATCCATCGCCAGCCCGTTGCCGAGGATCGCGTACTTCTGGCGGTCGGTCTCGCGCGTCGTGTCGCCGGGCGCGTACGACCACCAGTTGAAGCTCACGGTCCGGCCCGCGAGCGGCTCGGGATCGGTCCTCAGCAGCTTCACCGCCGCCCACGGCGGGACCGCGTCGAGCTGGCAGCCGGTCGGGTAGGGCGCCGCCAGGCAGTAGTGCTCCTTGTAGAGCCGCCGCGGCGTGTCGTATTCGGCGAATGCCCGGTAGTACCAGGAGCCGGGCCCGCTGTTGGCGCCCGGCGGCCACGTGCCATAGGCGTTCTTGTTGCCGCTCGCGAGCTGGGCGTAGAAGCCCACGTAGACGTCCTGCAGCGGCGGCCCCTGGTTGACGATCGCGAAGCGCAGCACGACGAAATCGTCCGCGGCCGGCAGCGAGAACGCGAGCACCTGCTGGGAGACCAGGATGTCGAGGGGCGTGTGCGGCTCGATGTTGCGGCCCGAGGGCCCGCGCGGCGGCTGATCGGAGTAGGTGCAGATCAGGTCCTGGTCGGAGATCGCCGCCGGCGAGAAGCGCGGACTGTTGGCGATGCGCGAGCGCTCGAGGATGGAGTTGCCGGCGGGCGTGAACTCGGTCTCGCTCAGGGCGTCGGTGCCCTGGGCGTTGTCGATGATCGCGCTCGAGACCCCGGTGAAGAGCCCGGTGTCCGATTGCGCGATCGCACCGACCCAGAGTCCGGCGCGCGACATGTGCTCGTAGCCGGAGGCGAGCGGGTATTCGAACGAGGGACGGCGCGAGCTGAAGTTGTTGCCGAGGAACCCGTAGTTGCTGATGGTGAGCCCGACCTTGTTGATGTCGGTGATCTCGACCGTGTAGCGGATGGAATCGGCGACGGTCGCGGCGGCTGCGGGCGCGGGCCGAAGTGCGGCGCCCGCGATGACAGCCAGCAGGGCGAGCGCGGCGGCGACGGCCGCGCGATGTGCGCGCGCCGCCATCAGTAGCTGGTCAGGCGGCGGTCGTAATCCTCCGGGAATTCGTCCATGAAGATCCGGTCGATCTCGAGGTTCACCTCGCGCAGCAGCCGCGCCTTGTCCGGGTAGGGCAGGAAGGCGCTCTTGAAGCCCATGATGATGATCCGCTTCACCTCGTAGGGGCTCAAGCGGAACGCGCGCGCCGCGAGCAGGATCTCCTTCGAGACCGTGGTATCGGAGATCAGGCGGCTGTCGGTGTTGAGGGTGACCCGCAGGCCCTGCTTGAAATAGAAGCCGAACGGATGGTCCTTGATGCTCTTGACCGTGCGCGTCTGCACGTTCGAGGACAGGCACACCTCGAGCGGGATGCGGTGGTCGGTCACGTAGCGCATGAGGTCCTTGTCCTCACGCAGCCGCGTGCCGTGGCCGATGCGGTGCGCCCCGCAGTAGTGCAGCGCCTGCGCGATGCTCGCGGCCCCGAACCCCTCGCCCGCGTGCACGGTCGAGTTGATGTTGTTCTTGAGGATGAGCTGGAACGCGGCGCGGTGGGCCTTGGCAGGGTAGTCCTTCTCCTGGCCGGCGAGGTCGAACGCGAGCACGCCCTTCCCCTTGTACTCGACCGCCAGCTCGGCGAGATGGAGCGAGGTCTTGGGCGCCATCGAGCGGATCCCGCAGATGATGGTGCCGGTCGACATGTGGTGCTGGGCGCCGGCGTCCGCGAGCCCCTTGATGACCGGCTCGATGATGTCCTCCCATTTGAGCCGTCGCGCGCGGTGGAGGATCGGCGAGTAGCGCACCTCGAGGTGCCGCACGTTCTCCGCGGCGCAATCCTCGGCCAGCTCGTAGGCGACCCGGTACAGGGCGTCGCGTTCCTGCATGACGCTGAGCGTGAGATCGAAGATGCGAAGGTAGTCGCCCAGGCTGCGGATCCGCTTGCCGGCGATCAGCAGCCGCGTCAGCTCGGCGAGCGTGCGGGTGGGAAGCTGGACCCCCTGCGCCGCCGCCAGCTCCAGCATGGTCTTGGGGCGCAGGCAGCCGTCGAGATGGCAGTGAATGTCGGTCTTGGGTAGCCGCTTGACGATCGGGAGCGTGAGGCGCATCGCGGTCCGGCCGGGGTCTCAGTGACCGCGCTGCTCGAGCGCCATGATCTTCTGCACCCTGCGCTCGTGGCGTCCGCCCGCGAACGCGGTGCTCAGGAACAGACGCACCATCCGCGTGGCGGCGCCGCGATGGACCACCCGCGCCCCGAGCGAGAGCACGTTCGCGTCGTTGTGCTCGCGGCTGTTGATCACCGTGGCGTCGTCATGGCACACCGCGCAGCGCACGCCCGGCACCTTGTTCGCCGCGATCGCCGAGCCGATCCCCGCCGCGTCGACGATCACGCCGAGGGTGCAGCGACCGCTCGCCACCTCGCGCCCCACGGCGGCGGCAAAGTCCGGATAGTCCACCGCCTCGGCCGAGTGGGTGCCGCAGTCCGACACCTCCCAGCCCGAGTCCTCGACGATCGCGCGGCGCAGCACCTCCTTGAGGGCGTAGCCGCCGTGATCGGAGCCGATCGCCACGCGGCGCGCGGACGCCGCACCCTTGCCGCGCACCGCGGCGGGACGCGGTGCGGCGGGGGGCGTGGGTTTCGCCGTCGTGGAAGCCTTCGCCGGGACCGCGGAACGGCTCGCGGGCACCGGACCCAGCGCGCGATCCACGGCTTCGCGCACCAGACGACGCACTTCGGACTCGTTCACCTCGCGCATGGTCGGCGGAGTCTAGGAACAGGTCCGGAGATGGTCAAGCTTGCCGGCGCTCGGATCTCCCGCGCCGGTTCGAAGATGCGCGCGAACCGCGAAAAGCCTTAGTATCGTTTCTCGCCTTTCACGCCGCGCCCCGCAGGACTCAACGCACCGAGGATCGCTTTGCCCCACCGCGCCACCTGGCTGCGCCTTCCCCTCTTCCTGCTCCTGGGATGCGCCGGAGTGGCCGGCCTCGCGCCCCGGGCCTGGGCCGCCGCCGACACGCTCCGCACGCTCCCCGACAGCACCTGGGTCGATCGCTGGAAGCTCGCCAACGGGCTCGACGTCACCGCCCGCCACATTCCCCGGTGCAACTCGGTGGCGGTGATCGTCGCGTGGCGGATCGGCCGGGACCAGGATCCCAAGGGGTTCGAGGGCATGGCGGACGTGCTGGCCGAGGTGCTGTTCACCGCCGCCGCCGGCGACGTGCCGGAGCGCAGCCGCGAGGAGATGAACGACCTGCGTCCGAGCGGCTGGAATCTCCAGATCACGCCGCGCTTCACGTTGATCTCCGAGCTGGCGCCGACGGCTCAGCTCCCCGGCATGCTGGCCCAGGTCGCCAAGCGCACGCGCGGCGTGACGGTCACCGATTCGATCCTCGCCCGGGCGAAGCGGACGGTGATCCGCGACATGGGGAACCGCTACTTCGGCTCGCCCGAGCTCACGCTCTTCAATCAGTTGCGCGACCTCGGCCTGGGCGTGAACGACGAGGAGATGGTCCGCCGCACCTCGGGCCGGTCCATCAAGGACGTGAAGGCCGCCGAGGTGCGCGACCGCCTCCGCCGCCTCTACGTCCCCGCCAACGCGGTGCTGTCGCTGGCCGGCGACTTCGAAGGCATCGACCACCGCGCCCTGGTGCGCAGCCTGTTCGAAGCCATCCCGGGCGGGGTCGGGATCCAGGAGCCGCCGCTGCCGCGCCTGGTGCCGGTCGCGCGGGCGATGAACCGTCCCGGACTGAAGCAGCCGCTCGGCGCCGTGGGCATCATCGCTCCGGCGCTCAGCGACACGCTCCATCCCACCTTCTACCTCACCTCCCTGCTCCTCGGGCGCTATTGCGACAAGGCGTGGGGGAAGGCGCCCGACCCGCTGCCCGCGCGCTTCCGCTACCCGCTGTTCGCCGATCCTCAGATCGTCCAGTACTTCCCCCCGGTGTTCCCCGGGGACATCGATCCCGACAAGCTCGGCTACCGGTTCCTCGACGCGATCGACGGGCTCGCCGGATCGATCGTCGAGCCGATCACCTTCGAGGAGCTGCGGGTGAACCACGCGTGGCTCCTGGGCGGGCAGCTCACGCCTCCGTTCCGCGAACGCATCCGGCAGCACCCGGGAACGCTCCACACCCTCGCGAGCTCGATGGCGGTGCGGGCGCTGTGGGGCGACCAGGCGTTCTGGGACCTTTACCTCAAGCGGTTCATGGACTCGCCGCTCACCGAGGGCGAGCGGTTCCTCCAGTACTTCCGCGCCATGAACCAGCACATCCGCCTCATTCTCCTGCCCGCGAAGCCCTGAGCCACCCGCGCGGGCGTCGCGACGCGCCGATCCCGCCCGCGCGCGTTGACCCTTCTCCGGGGCCGATGCTAGCGTCGGCTTTCATGTCACGGCGCATCCTCATCGGCATCGCCGGCGGATCGGGGTCGGGCAAGACCCTGGTCGCCCGCAACATCGTCCGTGAGCTGGGCTCCGACCGCGTGGTCATCATCGACCAGGATTCCTACTACAAGAATCTCGAGGACATCCCGGCCCGCGACCGCGAAGCCCGCAACTTCGACCATCCCGACGCCTTCGACACCGAGCTCATGAAGCGCCACATCCGCGAGCTGCTCGAGGGGCGCGACGTCGAGCAGCCCATCTACGACTACAGCGAGCATCGGCGGCTGAGCGAGACCCGCCACATCGGCGATCACCTGGTGGTGGTGCTCGAGGGCATCCTGATCTTCGTCGATCCCGAGCTGCGCGAGATGATGGACATCAAGCTGTTCGTGGACGCCGACCCCGACGTGCGGTTCATCCGCCGCCTCCGGCGCGACCTCGTCGAGCGCGGGCGCTCGGTGGACAGCATCGTCCGCCAGTACGAGGAGAGCGTGCGCCCGATGCACATGCAGTTCGTCGAGCCGAGCAAGCGCTACGCCGACCTCATCATCCCCGAGGGCGGCCACAACCGGGTGGCGATCGACCTGGTGCGCACCAAGATCAGCGAGCTGCTCCGCGAGCGGGGCGGCGCGACCCTCCCGGCGGTCGAGGGAGTCCGGGCGAGCTGAGGCCCGGCTCGCGACGCCGCCGCTCCACGGGGATGCACCTCCGATGAAGGTGTCCGACTGGCTTCCCAAGTCCGTCGAATGCCTCAGGCACTACGATCGCCGCACCTTCCTCGCCGACCTGATCGCCGGGGTCACGGTCGGCCTGGTGGCCCTGCCGCTCGCGATGGCGTTCGCAATCTCATCGGGTGTGCCCCCGCAGGCCGGCCTTTACTGCGCGGTGGTCGCGGGCTTCCTCATCTCCGCCCTGGGAGGCTCGCGGGCCCAGATCGGCGGACCGACCGGCGCATTCGTGGTGGTGGTCTCCGGCATCGTCGCCCATCACGGGCTCGACGGCCTGCTCACCTGCACGATCATGGCGGGCGTCATCCTGATCGTGCTGGGCGCGACCGGCATGGGCACCGCGGTGGACTTCATCCCGCGCCCGGTAATCGTCGGGTTCACGAACGGTATCGCGGTGCTGATCGCCAGCACGCAGATCCGGGACCTGCTGGGTCTCGATATCCCGCAGCCTTCGGGGTTGTTCGTGCCCCGCCTGGTCGAGATCGCGCGTGCGCTGCCCACGATCTCCTGGCCCGCGGCCGGGCTCGGGATCGCCTCGCTGGCGGTGATCCTGGCCGGCAACCGGCTGGTCCGCCGGGTGCCCGGCACCATCATGGCCCTGTTTGCCGGCACGGTCGCGGCATGGCTGCTTCACCTGCCGGTCGAAACCATCGGCACGCGGTTCGGCGGCGTGCCCGCCGGGCTCCCGCCCTTCTCGCCCCCTTCGTTCCGGCCCGAGCTGTTCCAGGTGCTCATGGCGCCCGCGCTCACGGTGGCGATGCTCGGGGCCATCGAGTCGCTCATGTCGGCGGTGGTCGCCGATCGCATGACCGGCGACCGCCACAACCCGAACGTCGAGCTGGTCGCCCAGGGTGTGGCGAACATCGCCGCCCCTCTGTTCGGCGGGCTTCCGGCCACCGGAGCGATCGCGCGCACCGCCACCAGCATCCGTTCGGGGGCACGCACGCCGGTGGCCGGCATGATCCACGCGCTCACGCTGCTCGCCATCCTGGTGTTCGCCGCGCCGTGGGCGAAGTACGTCCCGCTCGCGATCCTCTCCGCCATCCTCCTGATCGTCGCCTACCACATGGGCGACTGGGAGGAGATCCCCGAGCTGCTCAAGCTCTCGCGTGCCGACGTCAGCGTGTGGGCGGTCACGTTCGCGCTCACCGTGCTGGCGGACCTCACGGTCGCCGTGGAGGCGGGCATGATCCTCGCGGCGCTCCTGTTCATCCGCAAGGTCGCCGCTACCACGACCGTGAGCGAGGTGACCGAGGAGGACATCGAGGAAGGCCGCGTCCACGTGCTCCAGGGCAGGAGCATCCCGGATTATGCAAGCGTGTTCCGCATCCACGGCCCGTTTCTGTTCGGCTCGACCGACAAGCTCGATGCCGTGACCGAGGACATCGCCGGATTGCCGCCGATCGTCATCCTGCGGCTGCGGAACATGACGGCGATCGACGCAACCGGCCTGCGGGCGTTCGAGGACCTCGCCGACCGGCTGCATGCCTCGGGGCGGGCGCTCATCCTGTGCGGGGCGCGCGAGCAGCCGGCACGGCTCATGCGACGCGCGGCGTTCGACGCGCACATCGGCCACGCGAACATCTGCGCCAACGTGCAGGAGGCCCTCGACCGGGCCCGCGCCATTCATGACGCGGGCGAGCCGGGCGAAGGAGCCGGCACTTCCCGCTAGCGGGTCCCCACCAGCGTCAGCGTCCTTCCGCCGCGCCCCGCCGGGCGCCGCGCCGGCGATCCGGTGAGCGCGTGCCAGGCGCGCAGCGCCTCGCCCACCGCCCACGCGTGCGCGAT
>DATEMP010000295.1:0-2775 GCA_035275545.1 Candidatus Eiseniibacteriota bacterium
TTGCGCGCCGACCCCGCGGTGCTGTGGGTCGAGCCCAACCGGGTGCGCGGGCCCGCGATCCTGCCGCCCGGCTTCCCGAGCGATCCGCTCTACACCGACACGCGCCAGTGGGGGCTCACGAACGCGGGTGCCCGGGGTGCCTACGGCGGCCTCGCGGGCGCCGACATCCACGCGCCGGGTGCATGGGCGCTGAGCGTCGGGTCGCGCGCGGTGCGTCTCGCGGTCGCGGACACCGGCGTCGACCCCGGCCATCCCGAGCTCCAGGCCCCGCTCCCGGGCGGCGGATGGCGCATGGAGCTGGGCATCAACGTGACCGGCGAGCCCACCCAGGCGTACGCCGACACGTTCGGCCACGGCACGCCGGTCGCGGGCGTGATGGCGGCGCGCACGCACGAGGGCGCGCGCTTCGACTCGCTCGGCATGGCGGGCGTGTGCGGCGGCGACGGCGCGGCCAACCCCGGCTGCCGGCTGGTGCCGATCAAGGTCACGCCCGGGCGCGAGGGAGGCGCGAGCTCGTTCGACATCGCGCGGGCGATCCTCTACGCGACCGAGGTGGGTGCCCGGGCGATGAACCTCTCGTTCGCCGGCTCGGGGCCGAGCCGCCTCGAGCGCCTGGCGATGCTCCACGCGATCACGCACGGCTGCGTGGTGGTGGCGGCGGCCGGCAACCACGGCTACGCGAACGGCGATCAGCCGCAGTACCCGGCGGCGTACGCGGCCGACGGCGTCGGCATCCAGGTGGGGGCGAGCGATCCGTGGGACCGGCGTGCCAACTGGTCGTCGTTCGGCCCCGGGCTCGACGTGCTCGCTCCCGGCGTCGACATCTGGAGCTGCATCATGACCTACCCGATTCCCGACCGGCCGCTCCATCCACCTTACATGGCGCTCTCCGGGACCTCGTTCGCGGCGCCATTCGTGACCGGCACGCTGGGGTTGCTCGCGGCCCTGAGGCCCGATCTCATGGACACCGACTTCCAGCACATCCTGCGCGAGAGCGCCGACGACCTGGGTGCGCCCGGCCGCGACGCGGAGACCGGCTGGGGGCGGCTCAACGCCGCGGCGGCGCTCGCGGCGGTGGACCCGTCGCTCGGGCTCTGGCACGACGAGGTGGCGGGCGACACGTTCTCGAGCGCGGGCTTGGACACGCTGGTGCTGGGCGAGCCCGGACCCGGGACCCTCGAGCGCGTGCCGCGCCCGATCCGGGTCGAGCGGATCGAGGTGACCGCCACGGTTGCGATTCCGGATTCGTTCGTGGACGGCTCGGTGCGGGTGTGGCCGCGCGTGGGCGGCACGTTCACCGGGCGCGGCGACGCGCGCATGCCGTACTGGACGCCGTGGGCGGAGGTGATCGCGCAGGACAGGCACTCGTTCACCCTGCGCGGGTGGCTGTTCCGCGCCGCCGATCCCGCCTGCGCGCCGTGCGCCCAGGAGCCGTGGCTCCCCTTCCCCTGGGACCAGGCACGGTTCGGGTTCACGGTGCTCGGCCGGGTGCGTGGATCGGACGTGGGCGCGGTGTCCCCGGCCCCGGCGGGACGCGGGGTCTCCGCTCGTCCCAACCCCTTCCGCTCCGCGACCCGCATCGAGGGTCCGCCCGGGGCCACGGTCACCATCTTTGACCTGGGCGGTCGGATGGTGCGCCGCGGCGTCCTCGATGGCACAATGGGCGCGCTCCCCTGGAATGGATGCGACATGCAGGGTCGCCCGGTGCGCCCGGGACTCTATCTGGTGCGCTGCGACCGCGGCGCCGGACCACGCCTGGCCAAGGTGGTACGACTTGAGTAGACGGCTGTTCGCATCCGCCATGGGAATGGTGCTCGCGCTCGCCCTCGGCGGGTGCGCCGCGCGCGAGCCCGGCGGCTGGGCGGCGCTCCGCGAGGTGACGCCGGCGTTCCTCGCCGACCGCGACGCGCGTCACCCGTGGCTCGCCACCGACCGCCACGGCCGCGTGGCGCTCACCTGGGTGACCAACGAGGGACGCGGCCAGGACCTGTGGCTCGCGCTCTCCCCCGACAGCGGGCTCACGTTCGGGACCCCGGTGCGCGTGAACCCCCGGCCGGGAAGCGTCACCTCCTACGCCGAGTGCCGCCCGATCGCGGTGTTCGGCCCGGCCGGCGAGCTCATGATCGCGTGGTCCGAGCGGCGTGCGGACTCGCTGCTGATCGCCGACCTCGCGGTGCGCGCGAGCGGCGACGGCGGCCACACGCTCGGACCCACCGTGATCGTCAACGACGACGCGTCCGACGGGAAGCCGGTGTTCCACGGCTTCCCGTCGCTGGCGGTGCTCCCCGACGGCGGCTGGTTCGCGGTGTGGATGGACGAGCGCGAGGAGGTCGCCAAGGGCACACGCGGTGCCGCGGCATCGCTCTTCTATGCCCTGAGCAAGGACGGCGGGCAGACCTGGTCCGACAACCGCCCGCTCACCCACCAGGTGTGCACGCGCTGCCGCGCGAGCGCGGTGGCCGATGCATCGGGGCGCGTCGCGGTCGCCTACCGGACCGCGCGCGACGATCTGCGCGACGTGGCGCTCGCCGTGTCGCCCGACGGCGGCGTGAACTTCCCCGTCGAGGCGGTGATCTCGGCCGACGGGTGGGTGCTGAGCGGCTGCCCGGTGGAACCCCCGTCGATCACCATCGACCCCGCCGGCGGCGGGCACTACGCCTGGTACACGGGTGCGGGTGCGGGCGGCACGTGGATCGTGCCGTGGCGCGCCGACGGCGGCGTCGCCGGTCTCAAGCGCCCGCTCTCGGACAGCCTGGTCTCCGGCCACCACCCGCA
>DATEMP010000296.1:0-16546 GCA_035275545.1 Candidatus Eiseniibacteriota bacterium
GGACGAGATCGGGCACGACGCTCGGGACAGTTCCGTAACAATCAATAATACAAAGTCTTAAGAGGATTTAAGCCTCAACGCTCGCGGGCCGGACCGGCTCGCCGGCGGTCGGAAATCCACCAACGCAGTCCCGTCCACAAACTTCCGGAACCTCAGGCCACCGGGCGAGGGTATCTAGCCTTGCGCCCCTTTGGAGGCGGCGGCACAGAGCGCGATCTTCGCTGAGATCGTCCGTGCCCCGGGCCTCGTGCACCGGAAGCCGATGATCTCGGCCGGATCGAAACCAGGTCCGGGAGCGTCGGCTTTCGTGCTTTCCGCAACGGGGGACAAGGAGAAGGGGAACGATGAGCACCGCAAAACCCACTGCCAAGCGGTCCCGCACCCCAAGAAAGCCCGTCGAAACAGACCTCGGGTTCACCTGGGGCAGGACGAACAGCGTGTTGCTGGGTCTCGGGGTGGCTGCCCTGGTCGCCGGCTACATGGCTCTCGGACGCGGGTCCATCACCTTGGCGCCCATTCTTTTGGTGTTGGGTTACTGCGGGCTCATCCCGGCCTCCCTCCTGTGGCGGGGACGGGGTGAAGAACCGGGCGAATAGCTCAGCTGGCAGAGCACTTGCCTTACAAGCAAGGGGTCACAGGTTCGAGCCCTGTTTCGCCCACCACAGGGGGTAGGTAACAAGGTTGCAGGGAGGGCTGGACCGACAGGGGGACGGCCCTCCCAGGACGACCAGTAGAGATGGTCTCGTTACGCTGTAAACGAATGCTGAGCTAAACGTTGGGGGCTAAAAACTTCCTTGACAGAGGCCTTTTGCGGAACCTAGACTTGCCTCGTCTCGGAAACCCCTATCGGCGCGTTAGTTGAATCGGCTTGGCACTCGAACTCGACTGCTCTGAGATGAGTTCGAAAGGAGGTGGCTGCAAGCCAAACCTGACTCGCATGCAACTTGGCTATGCTCCAATGGCAACTGGGGTGATCCAACTTGGAGGTGCAACAATGACTGGTTTGGTTCGCAAGGCCACGCTTCTCTCCATCGGCGGGATCCTTCTCGCCGGCGCCGCGTTCGCTGGAATTCCGGCGGCGGCAAATTCGCAGGCGCCGTGTGTTCTCCTGATGGACTTCCCGAACTCGACGAACAACGTGGGCGCGAATCCTGGCGTCTGCAACGTCGGTACGCTGAAGGTCATCGTCCGCGACGCGCTCAACAACCCGGTCGCGGGCAGCGACGTTGTCGTCGATTTCACGAGCTGCACCGGCTGGGGCACCAGCGTCCGCCTTGCCGACACGCAGTCTGATCCCGCCGTCACGACCTCGTGCGGTGGCAAGACCGTCCTGAAGACCACGGACGCGCTCGGCGAAGTCTGCTTCAGCATCGAAGGCAACACGAACGAAGTGTCGCTCGCCAGCTCGACGCTGCCGTCGACCTACACGGGCCTGCCGGACCGCAATATCGGCCCGACGCACAACGCTGCGAATCTGTGCGCCAAGATCTATGCGAGCGGCCAGCTCCTCGCGAGCGGCAAGCGCGTGGTCGTCAACCGCTACAACCTGAACGCGAGCGTCGATCTGATCGTGAACTCGGGCGACCGTGGCTACGTGCAGGACGCCGAGGGTTACTACGGCTCGGGCCCGCAGGTCGACTTCAATCCTGGCACCTGGCGCGCGTTCGCCGACTACAACTGCGACGGCAAGAACAACTCGGGCGACCGGTCGCTGATGCAGGACGCCGAAGGTAACGTGGCCGAGGTTGTCTACACCGGCGCGTACTGCCCCTGAGAAGTAGCAAGAAGTAGCTAGGATCTTTTTCGTCACTGAAGCTCGTTCGAGGGAAGGTGGTGATGGCCGGAACGACAATGCGTCCAGGACACACGACTAAGAACATGTCCCCCTGTCCTTCTTGTCATCTCGTGGAGGCAACAATGAAGAAGGCTCTCCTCCTGGCCGGTGCACTCGTGGCGCTCACCGCGTCGCTCGCGTCCGCCGCGGGACTCAACATGTACTGGACGGACTGCGGTCCGGCCGGCACGGTCAACAGGACGTTCAGCTGTACGACGAACACGGGCAATCACGACATCTTCATGTCGTTCGATCCGCCCCAGTCGATCCCGCAGCTGACGGGTAACAACCAGTTCATCGACCTGCAGTCTGCGGGCGCGGCGCTTCCCGACTGGTGGCAGTTCAAGAACGCCGGGACCTGCCGTGCACTGAACGCGTCGACGCCGAGCATCGGCCCTGGCTCCTGCGCTGACACGTGGGGTGGTCAGGATTCGCCGGGCATCGCGGCGTACCTCGTGACCGCCAACACCCCGTCGATGGCGCCGAATCGCGCGCGCATCATCGGCAGCGTCGCCGTTCCGGGCGCCGCCGCGACGCCGGTGGATCCGGGCACCGAGTACTACTCGATGGCGCTCCGCATCAACAGTGGCAAGACGGTCGGCACGGGCGCCTGCGCTGGCTGCCAGACGCCGGTCTGCTTGGTGCTGAACGACCTGACGCTGAGCGACATCAACGCCAACACCTACACCGTCAACACCGTGCTCACGAGCAACTTCATCACGTGGCAGGGTGGGGCGATCGGCGGCGCCGGCTGCCCGGGCGCTACGCCGTCCATCAACAAGACGTGGGGCCAGCTGAAGTCGATTTACCGCTAGCCTCTGCAAGAGTCCTGACGAGGCGACCGCCATTCGGTGGTCGCCTCGTCGTTTGTCCGGCCGCGTGGCGGGAGAATCCGGCGCGGGCCGGGGTAGGAAGCCAGTGCGACGCACCACCAACGTGAAGTCGATCTGCCTCGCGGTCCTGATCTCCTGTGTGGCCGTCTCCGCCGCCAGTCCCAATGGGGATTCGGGCAAGGCCCGGAGCGCCGCGAAGGCCGCCAAATCCTCTGCGGCCGCCAAGCCCGGCAAGACCCCGGCGCCTACGTCTGTGGCTGGACCGGCGGTCTTTCTGAGCTGGAGCGCGCCGCTCGGGGTGCCCGGCGCCCGGGACACTGCGTTCCAGGCCTGCAATGACACGACGGCGGCAGAGACGCTGTTCGTGACCTTCGATCCCGGCGAGGGCGTCAACCAGCTCATGGGGATCGATGCCCGGTTGCTCTTCACCGCCCAGCCCGGCGACTCGCTGGAGGCGTTCTGGGATTTCTCGAGATCGGGTGCCAACCCCTGGAACCTGCGCATCGAGTTCGACGAGCCGCCGGCCGGCGCTGCCTCCCCCTGGGCGGTCGGTGGGAGCGGTGGCGTCCGCTACGACCGCAGGAAGAACCAGGCCGCGCTCGACCTCTCCTACGCGGTCGCTGCATCCCGCACGATGTCGGTGCTGGGAGGCACCCGTTATTTCCTCGCCCGGGTCATCATCAGGCTTCGGCGTGCCGGCCTCGCGGGCTGCCGGACCCCGGTCTGCATCGAGCTCGATCACATGGTCATTTCCCATGGTGGGTCCACCAGCCGTTGGATCTCGGACGGCGAGCGTTTTGTATCATGGAACTCGCCTGGCGGCGCCGCGTGCTCCGAACGGCGCGCAATTCCGCCTCGCGAGCGTCCAAATGGATATGAAGACTTGACGAAGTCTGATCCGCATGGTTCAGTTGAACATGCGGCGCCTCGGGACAGCACACGTTAGGCCCGTTTTCCTCTCTCTCCCTTTTTTTGGTTCATCTCGCGGAGGCGAACGATGAAGAAAGCTCTACTCATCACCGGGGTGCTGCTCGCGTTGACCGCTTCGTTGGCGTCCGCCGCGGGACTCAACATGTACTGGACGGACTGCGGCCCGGCTGGCGCGACCAACAGGACGTTCAGCTGTACGACCAACACGGGCAATCACGACATCTTCATGTCGTTCGATCCGCCCCAGGCGATCCCGCAGCTGACCGGCAACAACCAGTTCATCGACCTGCAGTCCGCTGGTGCCGCGCTTCCCGACTGGTGGCAGTTCAAGAACGCCGGGACCTGCCGTGCGCTGAACGCGTCGACCCCGAGCATCGGCCCTGGCTCCTGCGCTGACACGTGGGGTGGCCAGGATTCGCCGGGCATCGCGGCGTACCTCGTGACCGCCAACACCCCGTCGATGGCGCCGAATCGTGCGCGCCTTATCGGCAGCGTCGCCGTTCCGGGCGCGGCCGCGACGCCGGTGGCTCCTGGCACCGAGTACTACTCGATGGCGATCCGCATCAACAGTGGCAAGACGGTCGGCTCGCCCGCCTGCGCGGGCTGCCAGACGGCGGTCTGCTTGGTGCTGAACGACCTGACGCTGAGCGACATCAACGCCAACACCTACACCGTCAACACCGTGCTCACGAGCAACTTCATCACGTGGCAGGGTCAGATCGGTGGCGCCGGCTGCCCCGGCACCGTCCCGACGGTCAACAAGACCTGGGGCCAGGTGAAGTCGATCTACCGCTAAGCTGTACAGCGGTTTCGCGCGAGGCGACCCCCCTTCGCGGGGGGTCGCCTTTTCGTTTGTCCGGCATCGCCAAGGCGGCAGCGGGGTATGCTACCTGTCATGAACTCGACGAAGCTCCTTCTGGTTGGTCTGCTGCTCACGCTGGCCGCATTGCCCGCTTCGGCGGGCGGAATCAACATGGCATGGAACGATTGCGGGTCGGCCGGGTCGACGAACAAGTCGTTTGCGTGCGACTCCAACACCGGTAATCACGACATCTTTCTCTCGTTCGATCCCGGGTTCTTCATCGCTCAGCTCGTGGGCGGCAACCCGTTCATCGACATCGAGGCGGCGGGAACGAACCTGCCGGACTGGTGGCAGTTCAAGAACACCTTCGGCTGCCGGACCTTGGGCATGACCGCGCCTTCGATCACGCCCGCCTCGTGCTTCGACACCTGGAAGGGACAGGACGCGCCGGCGGTGGTGGGTTACCTCGTGACCTTCAACACGCCGTCCATGCCGGCCAATCGTGCACGCCTCATCGGAAGTGTCGCGATCCCGAGGTCGGCGGCAGTGCAGTCGACGGCCGGGACCGAGTACCACCTGATGGCGCTTCGCATCAACAACAGCAAGACCCTGGGAACGGGCGCCTGTTCCGGCTGCGCGACGCAGGTCTGCCTCTCGTTCCCCCTGCTCTCCCTGAGCGAAGCCCCGGCGACCACGTACTACCTCGACACGCCGCTCTACAACGGCTACATCACCTGGCAGGACGGGGGGGCGACGGGCAACGGCTGCGCGGGCGCGACGCCAGCAGTCAACCGGACCTGGGGGCAGCTCAAGTCGATCTACCGGTAGCCTCATGGAGGTCATCATGAAGAGGATCGCCCTCCTCACCGGCATGATGCTGGTGCTGATGGTCGCGACGGCGTTCGCCGGCGGCATCAACATGTCCTGGAACGACTGCGGCGTCGCGGGGGTCGCGAACAAGGCGTTTGCGTGCGACACCAACACCGGCAATCACGACATCTTCACGTCGTTCGACCCGCCACAGGCCGCTGCGCAGATCCACGAGAGCGACCAGATCGTGGATCTGCAGGCGGCCGGCGGGATCCTGCCGGACTGGTGGCAGTTCAAGAATGCCGGGAGCTGTCGTGCATTCGAGATGAGCACCCCGTCCGTTTATCCCGCCTCGTGCTTCAATACCTGGGGGGGGAATGACTCTCCAGGGTTCGCCGCCTACCTCGTCACCGCCAACACGCCCTCCATGCCGCCCGATCGTGCCCGCATCATGGCGAGCGTTTTCATTCCGGGCGCGACCGCGGTCGCGGTGACTCCGGGAACCGAGTACTACGCCATGACCATGCGCATTCGCAGCGGCAAGACGGTCGGCGCCGGGTCGTGCGCGGGATGCCAGGTCGCGGTCTGCCTCGTGCTGAGCAACATCACTCTCCACGACGTCAACGGGGACTTGTTCAGCATCGGCAATCCGCTGAGCAGGAACTTCATCACCTGGCAGGGTGGGGCTGTGGGTGGAGGTTGCCCGGGCGCAACGCCGGCGATCAATCAGACCTGGGGCAGGGTGAAAGCGATCTACCGGTAGGGGAGGTCGTTGTGAAGAAGGCCGCGCTTCTCACGGGGTTATTGCTGGTCTTTTTCGCTCTCATCGCATCTGCCGCGGGAATGAACGTCTACTGGTCGGACTGCGGTCCAGCCGGAACGATGAACAGATCGTTCAGTTGCGTAGGCTGCTCAATACCCAACAGCGACATCTGGACATCATTCGACCCTCCACAGCCGGTGCCCCAACTCACGGGGACCAGTCAACTCATTGACCTCCAGTCGGCAACCGCCACCCTGCCCGACTGGTGGCAGTTCAAGAATCCGGGAAGCTGTCGCCAATTCGGCCTGTCAGCTCTTTCGTCCTTCGGCCCGGGCTCCTGTTTCGACACGTGGGGTGGCTTCGATCTGGCTGCGGTAGATGCCTACCTGGTGACAGCTAACACGCCCGGGATGCAGCCGAACCGTGCACGCATTCTTTCCAGTACCGCTGTACCGGACGAGAACGCAACTTCTGTCATTCCGGGGACGGAGTACTTCTCGATGATTCTCCGTGTCAACGCTGCAAAGACTGTTGGATCAGGAGCGTGCGCTGGATGCTCCACGCCAATCTGCCTTGTTCTCACGAGCCTCGCTCTGACGGATATCAACGCGACTACGCTCAGCATCACCAATCCACTCAACAACAACTTCATCACCTTCCACGGAGGGGCGGTTCCAGGCGGCTGTCCCGGAGCGGTTCCAGCAGTCAACCGGACCTGGGGGCAGGTCAAGTCGATCTACCGGTAGATCGACTCAGTCCATCCGGGCGGTGGGATCCTGGAGCCAGATCCGCATGACCAGCTCGGGGTGCCGCTCGATCTTGTAGCGCTTCGATTGGCGGGCGATCAGGTCCTTCAGCATCATCTCGGCCTTGACGTTCTGGACCGATTCCTCGACGTAGGTCTGGACCTGCTCGTAGGGAAGCTGCTGCCCCGGGACGTATTCGACCACCTGGAGCACCAGATAGGTACCGTCCTTGTCGGGTCCCACCACGGTCGACTGACCGGGCTTCAGCTCGCCGAACAGGATGTTGCCGTAGGGTCCCTTCTCGTCCTCACGCCGCTCGCTGATCGAGCCGCTCTTCATGCCCCGCAGCGAATCCGCGCGCAGGACGTCCTCGGCGCGCTCGCCGGCCTTGAGCCGCGCCGCGAGGGAATCGGCCCCTTGCCTGGTGGGCCGCCATAGTGACGCGTACCGAACCTTGGCGAACGTGACGTACTGGGCGATGTGCTCGTCGTAGTAGCGACGCCGCTCCTCCGAAGGCACCCAGACCTTGGACTGCACCGAGTCCTGAAACATGTGATCGACCATGAGCTCTTCGCGCTTCTTCTCCAGCAGGGCGATCACGTCGGGGTCTTTCTCGAGGCCGCGCGTCCGGGCCTCCTCGGCCATGTAGGGCTGGAGCACCGCGGCGTCGATCTGGACCCGGAACGACTCGAAGTCGCTCACCGGCTGCCGCATGATCGGCGAGGTGGCTTCGTAGACATGCAGGAAGTCGCCCAGGCTCAGGCGGCCGCCACGATAGCGCGCCAGCACCCGGGCGGTGTCGCCGGGCTGGAACTCGGGGTGATCGCCCGAGAGGTCGAGCACCACGCCCTGGGCATCGTGCTGGACGGCTTCATACCCCTCGAACATCTTTGCCGCCCACTGCACGTTGGTCGTGTCGTACACGAGCCCGATGCGCGAGCCGACCTGCGACTGCAGTCGATCCGCGCGGCGGCTCGCCCGCACGTCGAGGATCTGCGCCTTGAGAATCGGACGCAGCGGCGTGATCGCCGGCTGGTCCACCTTTCGGCGCTCGACCATCTTGAGGATCTCGTAGTGGTCCTGGACCGGGACCACCGGGGAAACCTCGCCCGGCTTGAGATCCCAGATCTGGTCCGCCACGCCGACGGTGAGCGTGTTGCGCCGGATCCAGCCGTCCAGTCCGTCCGGCCCCGCGGAGTCGCCCGGGGCTGCGTAGCGCTTCACCGCGTCGCGCCACTTGAGCGTTCCCGCGGCGAGGGCATGCCGCGCCCGGTTGGCGATGATCGGTTGGTCGAAGCGGATGCGGTGGTAGCGGTTCTCCCAGCCGTACTGGGCGTGCGCCTTGCGCACGTCGTCCTCGGTCACGGAGACGGAGTCCAGCACGAAGCGCCGGAAGAGCGCGTTCGAGAGCAGCCGCTCGTTGTGCTCGCGCAGCACCAGCCGGTCCTCGAATCCCATCGGCCGGTTGATCGCGAGCGCAGTCTGACCGAGCACCTCCTTGTTGATCATGATGTTCAGGAACTCGACGCGGCCCAGGCTGTCGGGGTGCGGGCGGTCGGGCGCGTACGCGGCGAAGTAGGCGTTCACGTAGTCGGTCACGCGGATGACCCGCGGGCCGACCCGCGCGAGCACGAAGCTGTCGGGAAGCGAGGCCTTGATCCGCTCGCGGTCGGTCATGAGGGGTGCGGAGGCGGCGGGCTCGGCGGCCCGCGAAACGGCAGGAATCGCCACGTTCCAGAGCAGGGCCAGACCCAGGAGGGCGCGCGAACGGCGGTTCATTCGGTCTCCGGTGCGGATTGCACGAGGGGGGAGCTAAGCGGCGACGCAGGATAGTCGTCCGCCAACAAAGGGGTCAATGATACGCGGTCCCGAACACGTCCGTGTTCGGCAACGGTCAACGTTGGCGGTTCGGTCCGTCGCCGGACGGCCGCCGGACCTGTCGGCCGTTCGACACCCTGACGACTTCGGACGCTCCTCCCGGGGCTTTTCTGTTTGCCTCGCAGGTTGCCCGCGCTAGTATCGGCGGACCTGCTGGCCGGGCGGGAGCAGCTTCACACCGCGGAACAGACACCCAAGCCCGTACCCCCGCCGGTGCTCGGATCTAATCCACGGAGCGGCCCAACACCCCACGGAGAGGGGTAACTTGCATCACCTCGCTCGACACCTCGCGTCGTTCCCGATGCCGGTCGCGCTCCTGGCGCTGGTCGCGCTCCTCCCGCTGCCCGCCCGGGCAGCCGAGGGACTCTTCCTCACCTGGAACGACTGCTATCAGAGCCCGAGCGCGGTCTCCAACGTGGCGTTCGCCTGCAACACGAACCTCGGCCAGAACGAGATGTTCTGCGCGTTCACCATGCCCCAGGCAGCCACGAACGTGGTGGCGATCGAGATCGTCATCGACGTCCAGCACTCGTCGTCGGCGCTTCCGGACTGGTGGCAGCTGAGCAGCGGCGGGTGCCGGGGCGATGCCGCCCAGTTCAACCTCACCGCCTCCGCCGACTTCTCGGGCCGCACCGCGTGCGTCAACATGTGGCAGGGCTCACCCTCGGCGATCGCCAACATGCAGGGCTACATCCCGTCGGAGCCGCGCGGCCAGGCCAGCCAGGCGCGCATCAAGGTCACGGGAAGCGTGCTCGCGCCCGAGGCGGTGACGCTGGACGCCACCAACATGTATTACGCGGCGCGCGTAAGCCTCAAGAACAACAAGACCGTCGGCGATCCGGCGTGCCTGGGCTGCAGCGACGCGGCGTGCCTGGTGATGAACTCGATCCTGATCGGCAGGATCTCCGGCCCCGACATCGTGCTCCAGGCGCCCGGCCCCGGTGACGCGAACTGGGCGCGCTGGCAGGGTGGGGCGGGCGCCGACTGCGCCGCGGTGCCGGTGCGCAACCGCGCCTGGGGTCAGCTCAAAGGCCTCTACCGCTGAGCGGCCGGGGCCTTCATCGGGGCCCTGACGAGCTGCTGCAGCCCCCGTTCGTTCACGACCACCTTCGTGCGCTTGCGCATGCCCGCGAGCAACGCGACCATGCGGCGCTCGGACTCCTGATCGCTCCACGCGCGGGCCACCAATTCTTTCACCTCCGTGAACGGCCGTGAGTAGGAGGGGAGCACTGCGTTCACCCGGACCACCTGCCAGCCGCCGCTCACCGAATCGGGGCCGAGCACGGTGCCGGTGCCGCTCTTCATCGCCCGGGCGAACAGCGCGCTGTCGGTCCTCGCGTTGATCTCGGTGGCGTAGTCGACGCGCTGCCGCGCGCCGCGCGCCACCAGGGATTCCGCCTCCGCCGCGTTGCGGAGCGTCAGCGCCATGGTCGTGGCCTCGGAGCGATCGGGCAGCACCATGCGCACGACGTTCAGGCGCGCGGGCACGTCCCATACGGCGGGGGCCTGGTCGTAGAAGCGCTTGAGGGTCGCTTCGTCGGAAGGCACCTTGGAGTAGACCTCGCGGTTGACGAAGTACTGCGAGGCGAGGAACTCGCGCTGGCGCTGCACCGCCTGCTCCACGAGCGGATGCTTCTCCAGGTGCTCGGCTTCGGCATTGCGGCGCAGCACGTGCTCGTAGATGTTGTTCTTGACCAGGTCGTGCACCTGCTCGGGGGTTTCGACGCGCGGGCGGACCAGCGGGTTGAGCTTCTTCCAGGCTTCGATCAGGTCGGCGCTCTTGACCGAGCCGGCCTTCGACCAGGCGACCACGCGCATCGAGTCGCTCGCCTCGATCACCGGGAGCTGGCCCATCACCCGCAGGCGCGACCAGATCGAGGAGTCGGCCGACGGCTTCGGCAGGGTCGCCCAGGCCTTGGCGAGTCGTGCCGTGAGCTCGGCGTCGTAGGTGACATCGAGCTTCGCCACGGTGCTCTCTCGCGCCGCGATCCCCAGCGCCTCGGGATGGAGGGCCGAGTCGCCGCGCGCCGCCCGGCGCTTGGCCTGCTCCGCCAGGTCCCGGTCCAGCGCCACGCGCATCATGGTCCGATCGCTCAGGTTCGCGACCTGGGCGCTCTCGACCGAGCTCCACTCCCAGGTCTCCTCGATCGCCTTGCTCGCCAGGATCTCCTTGTCGATCAGAAGATCGAGAAACTGCCGCGCGTCCTCCGGGGTAATGGATTCGGGTCGCGGAGCTCCGACCAGCGCCCACCCCTTGCGGAACGCACTGGTGGTGACCACGCGCCCGTTCCCGATCGTCGCCAGCACGCTGTCGGGCAACGCCTTCCCGGCCGGCAAGCGCCCGGTACCCGCGGGTCGCGGGGCGGTCTTCGTCGCGCCGGAACGGGGTGGGGTGGCGGCGGAAGCGGACAGACACGTGGCGGCGAGGACGATCAGGACCAGCCACGAAGCGGCCCTGCGTGAGGGGTCGCGAGAGGGCATGTCACCTCCGGGGATGAATCGTGTGCCGAACCGAAGCGCGCAGTATAGCAGTGACTTGACCGCCTCTCGGGGCCGTCCCTAGACTCATGGGCTCATGACTCACAGTCAGACCCTCCGAGCGGCCGTCCTTCTGCTCGTCCTGCCGCTCGCCTTCGCCCCGGCCGTGCGGGCCGACGCGGTGCGGCTGGCTGCCTCCGACGATCGCGGCGTCACGCTCGAGCTGGCGGTCCCCGACGACGCCCTGAGCCCCGCCAACCAGGACGGACGGTCGTCCCTGACCGCCAGGGGGCTCACCAGCCACGCCCTGCCGGGACGCCCGGTGCTGCCCTCGGCGACCGCGCTGATCGCCCTTCCGCCCGGCGCGCGCGCGATGGTGGGGGGAATCGAAGGCGGCGAGCTGACCCGCGACGGCGTGCGGCTGGTGCTCGGCGACAAGCGTGGCTTCGCCCAGGATCCCGAGGGGATGGGCCAGGTGCCCACCGCCGAGCCCGCCGAGCCGATCGTGGATGGCGCCTGGCCGGTCGCGGCGGTCGAGCTGGGCGCGGCGTTCACGCTGCGCGGCCAGCGCATGGTGGCGGTGACGCTGCATCCCTACCGCTACGACGAAGGCGCCCGCCGCCTGTGGACCCGCCGCTCGATGCGGGTGCGGATCGATTTCGCGGGCACCTTGCTTCCGGGCGGAACGCTGGCGCCGGCGACCGAGGACAAGCACTGGGAGCCGGTGCTCAAGGGTGCGCTCATCAACTACGAGCAGGGCCGCCGCTGGCGGGTGGCCCCGCCCCGGGCAGTGCGCGGGCGCTCGGGCCCGTCCGGCTCGCTGTTCGACCGGCTTCCCGGCCGGAGCGCGACCCCGGCGGGTGCAGCGGACATCGCGACCTTCGACGAGGACGATCCCGAAGTACGCGTGACCATCGACACCACCGGAGTCTACGCGCTTCCCTACAGCGCGCTCGCGGCCAAGGGCTATCCCCCGAACGTGGCGGTGGGCGAGGTGAGCGTCCACCGGCACGAGTTCACCGAGAACGTCATTCCCGCCTACCAGACGATCGAGCTGCCGTGCGAGGTCGAGGAGGCGGCACCCGCCAACGGGATCTTCGACGGCGGCGACCGCATCGTGGTGTTCGTCCAGTCCTGGGCGGAGCGCTCGGGCGCCACGCTGCCCCAGCGCGTGTGGGGGGACGGCGAGGCGGTGTTCGTCACCCGCGTGCCGCGCCTCGCCGCGCGCATCGGCCCCCGCAACGGCTGGCTGGACGCGGTCGGGCTCACGCCGCTCGCGACCTATCCCTGGACCCAGCGGTGGGAGAAGCAGCTCACCTATCTCACCTCGCCCGGGACCGCGCCGGCGGAGACGCTCTACGACCAGTTCCACTGGACCGGGATCCTTCCCTACTACGATCGCAACGAGAACATCGTGTTCGAGGCGAACGACATCGACCTCGCCAGGGACGTGCAGTTCACGATCGCGTGGCAGGGCCGGCGCGCGGGCGCGCTCTATTACACGTGGGGCCAGGTGCGGAGCGGCGACGGTGTCTACTACCCGGTCGCGGACTCGGTCGGATGGTCGGGCAAGGACAACCTGGTGGTCTCCGCCACGCTGCCTCCGGGCTCGGTCACCGAGGGGGAGACCAACGCGATCGTCCAGTGGGGAAGGTTCGCCACCGGGCCGCCGAACCCGAGCACCAACGGCTTCGCCACCGTGTCGCTCAACTGGTTCGAGGGCACCTACTGGCGTTCCTACCAGGCGCTCGCCAACTACCTTCCCTGCAACAGCGCCGACGCGGCCGGCCAGTTCGAGTTGTTCGCCACCGGCTTCGCCGATTCGAACCTGCTGCGCGCCTACGACATCACCGACCCCGGCGACCCGCGACGCATGACCAACGTGCGGCGCGAGCGGGACGGCACGCGCTTCGCGCTGCGGCTCCAGGACGACGCCACCGCGGGGCGGCGCAAGTACATCGTGTTCTCGCAGCCCAAGAGCGTGCCGGCCTCGCGGTTCACCGCGGTGACGCGCGCCAACCTGGCATCCTCCGGGGGCGGCGACTACGTGATCATCGCCCCCGAGGCGTGGATGACCGCCCTCGATCCGCTGGTCGCGGCGCGCGAGGCCAACGGCCTGCGGGTGATCCGGAGCCCGCTCGAAGCGGTGTTCGACGAGTTCAACGGCGGGCGCCGCTCGGCGTGGGCGATCAAGCGCTACGCACGGTTCGCGCTCAACAACTGGCAGGCCAAGTTCCTGGTGCTGGTGGGCGACGGCACCGAGGATCCGAAGAACTACATCGGCGAATCGGGTCCCGACATCATCCCGATCGCGCGCGTCCCCGGGCCGGTGGGGGTCGCGGACGGGCGCGAGATCGTCCCCAGCGACGGCTGGTACGTCTGGTGCCTCAACGGCTGCACCGCCGGGGACCCGATCGTGCCCGAGCTCTTCATCGGCCGGCTGCCGACCACCACACTCCAGGAGACCCAGGGCGTGGTGGCAAAGCTGGTCGCCTACGACGCGATCGCGCCCAACCAGGCGTGGCGCAACCGCGAGCTGCTCCTGAGCGACGACGAGTTCTCGGGCGTCACCACCTTCGGCGGCGGCGGCGCGGGCACCGGCTACTGCCAGCGCTTCTACGAGGACCGTTTCCGCCGGCTCAACGACACCATCCGTGGGGTGATCGTCGACGAGGCCGGGCTCGCCCGCAGCGAGGTCGAGCACTTCGATGTCGGCGTGTGGCTGGCCAACGAGCCGGTCGACAACAGCCAGCCGCCCTGCCGTCCGGACCTGATCGCCACCCAGAACCGCACCCGTGCGACCGTCACCCCGGCGCTCATCTCGCGCCTCAACGCCGGCCGCATGTGGTGGAACTACCAGGGCCACGCGAACGAGTACCTGCTCGGCCACGAGAACTTCTATCGCAACGTGGGCGGCGAGGACGACAAGGACCTGCTCACCAACGACGGGATGCCGTTCATGTTCTCGGCGTTCTCGTGCCACGCGAACGCGTTCGCGCGCGCCAACGAGCGGCGCGACGTGGTGGGACCGCCGCTGGGCGAGGAGCTGGTGGTCATGCCCTCCAAGGGCGCGATCGCCTCGTACGCCTCGGTGGGCTACGAGATCATTCCCGACAATGGCACCGACCACATCAACGTGGCGTGGGCGCGTGCCATGTTCCTCGATCCGCCGCACGACGACGCCTACGGCAACGGCGACCTGGGCGCGCGGGTGGTGCTGGGTGAATCGATCGCGCTGGCGCTGCTGCGCTACATCCCGACCGTGGTGTTCGATCCCACCGAGAGCGGCCTGGCGCTCACCTACACGCTGCTGGGCGATCCCGGCACGCGCATCTCGATCGGCCTGCCGCAGAGCATCGTGACCGCCAACGGAGACACGGTGATCAGCGACCGGCCGGTGTCGCTCGCCGCGCCGCGCGACACGCTCCACCTCGAGGCGGAGCTGGTCTCGAACGTGGTGATCCGCACCATCACGCTGATCGAGGGCGGCTCCGGCGGGGCGACCCGCGTGATTCCCGACTCGAACTACGTGCTCACGCCCTCGTTCCCCGACACGGCGGCGAGCGGCCTGGGCGGGCGCCGCTACCACCTCTCGTACACGACGCCGCTGCGGCCCGGGGTGACCCGCTACACGATCCGCACCGCGGACCGCTACGGGCTCCAGAACGATTTCAACGTGGTGTTCCCGTTCTTCACCCAGCTGCGGGTATCGGACAATCCCCTGATCGAGAACGACGTGGTGGCGCCGACCGCCGAGCTGTCGCTCAAGCTCGAGGTGCCCACCCCGCTCACCGATCCCCAGACCCAGCTGACGCTCGCGGTGGACAGCGTCGCGGTGGCGTTCACCGCCACCGCCATGAGCCTGGACGGGCGCTCGTGGATCCTGCGCTGGACGCACGCGCCCTATCCCGGGGGCACCCATCTCGTGGAGCTCACCGCGCTCAGCACGCTCAAGGGCGCGCACCACTTCCGTGTGGTCGATGGCTTCGCCGGCGGCGAGCGGATGCTGCGTGACGTCATGGCGTTCCCGAACCCGTTCGACGACCAGCTCGGGAGCGCGTTCTCCTACTACCTGCTCACCGAGGGCCCCGCCGACGTCATGCTGCGCCTGTTCACGGTGAGCGGCCGGCTCGTCTATCAGCGCGTGGAGCGAAGCGTGCCGCCCGGCTATCATCAGTGGCCGTGGGACGGACGCGATGCGGAAGGGGATCGCCTCGCGAACGGCGTCTACGTCTACCGGATGGTGGCGAGCAACGGCTCGCGCTCCGAGACCTACGATGGGCGGCTGGTGAAGCTGCGCAAGCCGCGGCGTGGGTCGACCACCGTCCCGTAGGCGCAACCGAGCATGGCCGCCGGCGGCGGGTTGCCTCCGGCTCAGGGACGGCGGGGGGACATGTGGGCCGACGCGCTGCAGGCATTCCCGGGACGACCAGCGGCATCGCACTTCGGATTCTGATCGGCGCGTTGTCGGTACTGCTCGCCGCCTCCTGCGCCGGGCTCCGTGATCCTGGCGCCGTGAAGCCGCCGTCGCCCAACTCGGGGATCGCGCGGCCTTATCCCGCGACCACCCCGGTGTTCGTCTCGACCCAGGGGGCCGTGCCCGCCAAGATCGCGCGCGCGATCGCGATCGCCGAAGACCAGCGCCGCTACGACGGCGAGCTCAAGGGCTTCCTCAAGGACGCGTCGGCCGCCGTGCGCGTGCGCGCGGCGCTTGCGGTGGGCCGGCTCCAGGATTCGACCACCGTCCCCGACCTGCTCGCGCTGCTCGACGACGCCGCCTTCGACGTGCGGCGCGAGGCGGTGTTCGCGCTCGGCCAGATCGGCCACCGCTCGGCGCGCGAGGGGCTCGAAGGCCGGCTCAAGGACCAGGATCCCGAGACCGTGGAGCTGGCGATCGAGGCGCTCAGCAAGCTGGGCGACAAGCGCGCCACGGCGAGCATCACGCCGTTCCTCACCGCGAGCGTGCCCGAGCAGCGGCGGGAGGCGGCGGTGGCACTGTGGCGTCTCGCCGACTCGACCGCGCTTCCTGCGCTGCTCGCGGCCCACTCCGATGCCGACCCCGAAGTGCGCTGGCGGGTGCTCTACGCGCTCGAGAAGCTGAACGACCCGGCGCGCATCATGCTGGTTGCGGGGCTCCACCTGAACGACCCCGAGTGGACCACGCGCGCCTACGCGGCGCGCACCATGGGACGCCAGAAGTCGGTGCGCGGCACCGCGTATCTGGTGGGGGCGCTGCGCGACCCCGAGACCCCGGTGGTGGTCAACGCGATCCGCGCCCTTCAGTTCGTCGCCGACAGCACGAACATCAGCGTCGGCGCCGGGTTCACGCGGATGCTCGGCCATCGCGATCCGTACGTGCGGGTGAGCGCGGCGCTCGCGCTCGGCGAGCGCTTCCCGTGGGTGTCGTTCGAGGACGCCGATCGCGCCGAAGCCATGGACTCGCTGCGCGGCCGCCTCGCCGACCCCGATGCC
>DATEMP010000297.1:0-3822 GCA_035275545.1 Candidatus Eiseniibacteriota bacterium
GGGCTCCGCGACGCTCGCATCGCGGCCGCCGAGACCGCCCGCACGCTGGCCGCGTACGCCGACGGGCTCGAGGCGGATCCGCGGGCGCTCGAGAACATCGAGGCGCGCCGCGACCTGATCCGGCGCCTGACGCGCAAGTACCGGCGCGACGTGCCGGCGCTGCTCGAATGGCGCGCCCAGATCGAGCAGGAGCTGATGCTCGGCGAGGACGCGACCGGCTCCCTCGAGCGTGCGCGCGGCCGGGTGGAGTCGGCGCTCGGGGCGCTGCGCACCGCGGGGCGGGCGCTGTCGAAGAAGCGCGCCGCAGCGGCCACCCAGTGGGGACCGCGGGTCACGCGCGAGCTCGTACCCCTGGGGCTCCCGCACGCGACCATCGCGTTCGAGGTCGAGAGCGCGGCGGGCGCGGACGAGCGCCCACCGGCGCAGGGCCTCGACCAGGTGGCCCTGCGGTTCACCGCCAATCCCGGCGAGCCGCCGCGCCCGCTCCAGAAGATCGCCTCGGGAGGCGAGCTCTCGCGGGTCATGCTGGCGTTGAAGAGCGTGCTGCAAGAGCAGGACCGCGTTGACCTTCTGCTTTTCGACGAAGTAGATTCCGGGATCGGTGGCGCGGTGGCTCAGGCGGTCGGCGAGCGTCTCCGTCGCCTGTCACGGCACCGCCAGATCATCTGCGTCACCCACCTGCCCATGATCGCTGCCCTCGCGTCACACCACCTGCGCGTGACCAAGTCGGTCGCCGGCGGCCGTACGCTCGCCCGCGTCGAGCCGGTCGAGGGCGAATCCCGGATCGCCGAGCTGGCGCGCATGCTGGCCGGCGAGCGCGTCACCGAGACCACCCGCCGCCAGGCGCGCGAGCTGCTCGAGGCGGCCCCGGCTCGCGCGGGCCAGCGATGATCGTCCCGACCCTCGAGGAGTTCCGGACACTCGCGAAGAGCGGCAAGCTGGTGCCGATCTACCGCGAGGTGCTGGCGGACCTCGACACCCCGGTCTCGGCGTTCCGCAAGGTCGACGAGGGTCCCTACTCGTTCCTGCTCGAGAGCGTCGAGGGGGGAGAGAAGTGGGGGCGCTATTCACTGATCGGCAGCCGGCCGTCGCTGGTGTTCATCGCCCGCGGCGACAAGTGCGAGATCCACGCGGGCGGCAAGGTCACGGTCGGCACCCGGCACCCGCTCGAGGAGCTGGGCGACCTGCTGCGCCAGCACCAGGCGGTGGCGCTTCCCGGCCTGCCGCGGTTCTGCGGCGGCGCGGTCGGCTACCTGGGCTACGACGCGGTGCGCTGGTTCGAGAAGATCCCGGCACGGACCCGCGACGACCAGCAGCTCCCGGATGCGGTGTTCCTGTTCGGCGACGTGGTGAGCGTGTTCGACAATCTCGGCCACAACCTGAAGGTGGTCACGCACGCGAGCGCCGGCAGCGATCCCGACGGCGCCTACGCGGCGGCGGTGAAGCGAATCGACGCCGAGGTGGCGCGCCTGCGTCGCGCGCTCCCGTGGGAGGAGCCGGTGGCCGGCAAAGCGCCCGAGCGGCCGGTCTCGACCACCACCCGCGAGGGGTTCTGCGAAGCGGTGGAGAAGGCCAAGGAGCACATCCGCGCCGGCGACATCTTCCAGGTGGTGCTGAGCCACCGCATGAGCAGCCCGGTCAAGCGGCCCGCGTTCGAGGCCTACCGGGCGCTGCGGGTGACCAATCCCTCCCCGTACATGTACTTTCTCCGTCTCGGCGACGTCTCCCTGGTGGGCTCGTCGCCCGAGGTCCTGGTGCGGCGCACCGACGGCGCCGTCGAGGTGCGGCCGATCGCCGGCACCCGGGCGCGGGGCCGCAACGCCGAGGAGGACCTGTCGCTCGAGGAGGAGCTGCGCGCCAGCGACAAGGAGCGCGCCGAGCACGTCATGCTGGTGGACCTGGGACGGAACGACGTGGGACGCGTCGCCGAGTACGGCACCGTGGAGCTCAACGAATACATGGCGGTCGAGCGCTACTCGCAGGTCATGCACCTGGTGTCGAACGTGCGCGGTCGGGCGCGGCCCGGCCTCCAGCCGCTCGACATCGTGAGCGCGTGCTTCCCGGCCGGCACGGTGTCGGGGGCCCCCAAGGTGCGGGCGATGGAGATCATCGAGGACCTGGAGCCGGTGCGCCGCGGCGTCTACGCCGGCGCGGTCGGGCACTTCGACTACCACGGCAACCTGGACCTGTGCATCGCCATCCGCACGCTCGTCTACGCCAACGGCCACGCCCACTGGGGTGCCGGAGCCGGGATCGTCGCCGACTCCGAGCCCGAGAGCGAGTGGGAGGAGACGCTCAACAAGGGGCGCGCGCTGTGGCTCGCGGTGCAGCGCGCCGAGCAGGGACAGACGTGATCGCGGTCATCGACAACTACGACTCCTTCACCTACAACCTGGTCCAGTACCTGGGGACGCTCGGGGCGGAGATCCAGGTGTTCCGCAACGACGCGATCGCCGTCGACGCGCTGGCCGCGACCGGCCTCGACGGGCTGGTCATCTCTCCGGGCCCCGGCGAGCCCCGGGACGCGGGCATCTCGGAGGACGCGATCCGGAAGCTCGCGGGCCAGGTGCCGATCCTGGGCGTGTGCCTCGGGCACCAGGCGCTGGGCGAGGTCTACGGCGGCAAGGTGGTGCGTGCCGCGCGGCTCATGCACGGCAAGACCAGCCCGATCCTGCACCGCGGTCGCGGGCTGTTCGCGGGCCTCGACAACCCGTTCGAGGCGACGCGTTACCATTCGCTGATCGTGGAGCGGGAGTCCCTGCCCGAGAAGCTCGAGCTCATGGCCTGGACGCCCGAGGGCGAGATCATGGGCCTGAAGCACGTGGACCACGAGACCTGGGGTGTCCAGTTCCATCCCGAGTCGGTGCTCACCAAGCCGGGCCTCAAGCTGATCGAGAACTTCCTGGTGCTCTGCAAGCAGCAGGTCGCGGCCCGGCGATGAGCGCCGGGATCACGGGTACATCACCCCGCAACAAGGAGAGCGTGGCGTTGATCCAGTCGGCGATCGCACGGGCGGTGCAGCGTCAAGACCTCTCGCTGGAGCTGGCACGCGCCAGCATGGAGCAGATCCTGGCCGGCGAGGCGACGCCCGCGCAGATCGCGGCCCTCGCGATCGGGCTCCGGATGAAGGGGGAGACCCCGGACGAGATCGCCGGCATGGCGCAGGCGATGCGGGGCCGCGTGCCCCCGATCCGCACCCGCCGCAGCCCGCTGCTCGACACCTGCGGCACCGGCGGCGACAACGCCGGCACGTTCAACATCTCGACCACGGTGGCGCTGGTGACGGCGGCGTGCGACGTGGCGGTCGCCAAGCACGGCAACCGCGCAGTCTCGAGCCGCACCGGCAGCGCGGACGTGCTGGAGTCGCTGGGCGTGCGCATCGACCTGACGCCCGAGAACGCCGCCCGCTCGCTCGACGTGCTCGGCATCACGTTCCTGTTCGCGCCCAACTACCACACCGCGCTCCGTCACGCCTCCGGGCCGCGGCGCGAGATCGGCGTGCGCACCGTGTTCAACGTGCTCGGGCCGCTCACCAACCCCGCGGGCGCGACGCGGCAGCTCCTGGGCGTGTTCGCGGACGACCTGGTGCGTCCGGTCGCCGAGGTGCTGCTGCGCCTCGGGAGCGATCGCGCCTGGGTGGTGCACGGCCGCGACGGGATGGACGAGCTCACGGTGTTCGCCAAGACCCACGTGGCGGAGCTGGCCGGCGGAGCGCTCCGCGAGTTCGAGGTGGATCCCGCCCAGCTCGGGCTCGCGCACCAGGACCGGACCGGTGTCGCGGGAGGGGACGCGCCGACCAACGCCGCGAAGGTGCAGGCGGTG
>DATEMP010000298.1:0-3508 GCA_035275545.1 Candidatus Eiseniibacteriota bacterium
GCAGGATCGCGAGCGGCGCGAGCAGCAGCCCGGGGCGCAGGCATGCGCCGAGCACGCTCAGCAGCACGAGCGGCAGCGGCCAGGTCTGGTGGACGCGGGCGAGCTGGCCCATCAGTCGATCGGGATAACGGGCGGCCGCGGCGGGCAGACCGCGGCGGATCCACTCGGCCGCCGACATGGGCGGCGCCGTGGAGTCGGCGGCGGCGTGCCACTCGGCGTCGTCCTGCGCCGCACCCGCGGCCGCCACCAGATTGGTCTTGGGCGTGAGCGTGAACGTGCCGCGCTCGGCGCTCAGCATCGCGACCTCGGGGATGGCCGCGACCACGAACACCAGCACCCACGCGGCGCGCCTCCGCCACGACTGGAGCGCCGGGAGTGCTGCCGCCGCGATCACCATCGCCTCGGGCCGCACCCAGTATGCGATCCCCATGAGCCCCGCTGCGGGCAACGTGCGGCCCAGGTCGAGGACGAGGAGCGATGCGTAGGTGATCGCCTGGAACGAGGCCTCGGTCATCACCGTGCCGCTCGAGAGCGCGAGCAGCGGATGGAGCGCCACCAGTCCGGCGGCCGCGGCGGCCCCCCAGGCCGGGACCCGGCGCCGGGCGAGGGCCCAGGTGAGCGCGATGAGCGCGAGCCCGGCGACCAGCGACACGATCCGTCCCGGCCACTCGTGTCCCGGGATCAGGGCGGAGGCCGCAGCGACCAGGGCGGGGTAGCCATGGTGCGCGGGACCGAGCGGCGGGAGGACGTGCCCGAGCCGCGCAGCCATCCCGACGTAGAGCGGCGAATCCATGGTGAGCCCGCTGGTGCGCTGCAGGATCCAGACGCGCAGCAGCGCCCCAGCGAGCAGGACCGCGGCCAGGAGCAGCCACTCGGCGGCCGGAATCCGCGCCGGCTTCGCGCGGCGCCCGGGCGGACGGCGGCGTGTCGTCATATGGCGCGAGCCTAGCAGGCTCCCGGTACCCCCGTGGCGCGCCCGCGAACCACGTTGCCCCGGCGGGGGGTCTGAGGCACAATGCCGGGCCGGTGCCCGCCAGGGAGGCGGGCGAGCGCGCCCGGCGCACATCCGACACAGGGAGCCGACCGGCCGATCGTGGCCACACCCATCTCATCCGCCCGCCAGCGCCAGATTCTCGCCCTGCTGCTGGGCGCTTTCTCGGTGCTGGCCCTGGCGAGCATCGCCACCTACCGGACGCCGCTTCCGTTCGCCCCGCCGTGGTCGGCGCCGAACGCATGCGGCCCGGTCGGGGCCACGCTTGCCTTCGTCCTGGTGTGGGCGATCGGGCAGCCGGCCGCCTTCGGGGTGCCGCTCTTCACCGGGGCCTGGGCCTGGAACCGGCTCCACGCCCGCCCCGCCGGACCCCTGGCGCTGCGTACCGTGTTCGGCTCGCTGATCGCCTTCGAGATCTGCACGCTTCTGGGGCTGGGCGGCCTGCCGCGCGACGCGTGGTCGGGCGGCTGGGGGCTCGCCGCCTCCTTCGCGCTGCGCTCGGCGCTCGGCGGCGTGGGCTCGTGGATCGTGGCGGGGGCGGTGCTCGGCGTCACGGTGCTGGCCGCGAGCGAGCTGGCGTTCCGCTGGCTCGGTCCGCTGGTGCGCGGCACGCTCTTCACGCCGTTCGCGCGGCTCGCCGAGGCGTGGCAGGGCTGGCGCGACGAGCACGCCAAGGCGGAGAAGTCGCAGCGCGCCGCCGAGAAGGCGGCGAAGAAGGCCAAGGTGGTCCGTCCCGAGGCCGAGCCGGTCGCGCTGGCCGAGGAGCTGCCGGTCCGGCGCGAGAAGCCGCGCATCATGGCGCCCGCGCTCGGGGCCGGCGATGAGGAGGAGGAGCGCGACCAGCTCATCCTGCCGCTGATGCCCGACCGGAAGGCGGCCAAGCCGAAGCCCCGGCCCGCACCGGTGGCGCGCACCAACGGCCACCCGGCCGCGGCCGCGGGCCCCGGCTCCCCCGAGGCGTTCCCGGCACTCACCCTGCTCGGGCTCCCGGCCCAGCAGGAGGATCTGATGAGCGCCGCGGACCTGAACGCGGAAGCCGAGCTCCTGGTCGCCAAGCTCGCCGACTTCGGCATCGTCGGGCGGGTGACCGAGATCCATCCCGGCCCGGTGGTCACCACCTTCGAGTTCGAGCCCGCGGCCGGGGTCAAGGTCAACCAGATCGTTTCGCGCGAAGACGATCTGGCGCTCGCCCTCAGGGCGCAGCGGATCCGCATCCTGGCACCGATCCCTGGAAAAGGGGCGGTGGGCGTCGAGATCCCGAACCGCAGCCGCCGCACGGTGTATCTCCGTGAGGTGCTTTCCTCCAGCCAGTACACGGGCAGCGATGCCGCCCTCAAGGTGCCGCTCGGGGTGGACGTCGTCGGCCAGCCGTTCGTCGCCGATCTCACCAAGATGCCGCACGTGCTGGTGGCGGGCGCCACCGGCTCGGGCAAGAGCGTGTGCCTGAACGCGATCATCACCGGGCTCCTGTTCCAGCACGAGCCGCGCACGCTCCAGATGGTGCTCATCGATCCCAAGATGCTCGAGCTCTCCGCCTACAACGGTATCCCGCATCTGGTCATGCCGGTGGTCACCGAGGCGAAGCGCGCGAGCCGCGCGCTGCGCTGGGGCGTCTCGGAGATGGAGAAGCGCTACAAGCTCATGGCGACCTGCGGGGCGCGGAACATCGCCGCGTACAACGACAAGGTGGCCGCGGGCCAGGTGCCGACCGCTCCCGCCACGCCCGACGGCCGGCCGGCCGCACCTCCCGAGCGGCTCTCCTACGTGGTGGTGGTGATCGACGAGCTCGCGGACCTCATGCTCACCGTGCCCGCCGAGATCGAGGAGCCGATCGCGCGGCTGGCGCAGATGGCGCGCGCGGTGGGCATCCACCTGGTGCTCGCAACCCAGCGGCCGTCGGTGGACGTCATCACCGGCGTCATCAAGGCGAACTTCCCGTCGCGGATCGCCTTCCAGGTGGCGAGCAAGATCGACTCGCGCACCGTGCTCGACATGAACGGCGCCGAGAACCTGCTCGGCCACGGCGACATGCTGTTCACGCCCGCCGGCAAGCCCGAGCCCTACCGCATCCACGGCGCCTACGTCTCCGAGGAGGAGACCGCGCGGGTGGTCGAGTTCTGGAGGGCCAAGGCGACGCCGGGCGCCGCCCCGCCGCTCGCCACCGAGCCGACGCTTCCCGAGAACGACGAGGACGAGGCGGAGGGAGGCGACGGCGACTTCGACGACGCCCTGATCCACGAAGCCGCGCGGCTGGTGGTGAGCCATCAGCAGGGCTCGACGTCGCTGCTCCAGCGCCGGCTCAAGGTCGGTTACTCGCGGGCCGGCCGGCTCATGGACCAGCTCGAGAGCCTGGGCGTGGTGGGACCCTTCCAGGGCAGCAAGGCGCGCGACGTCCTGGTGGACGAGCGCTGGCTGGCGGAACGGGGCCTCGAGTGAAGCGGCTCGCCCATCCGCCCGCGGCGCAGCGCAGCGCCCGCGGGCCCGCTTCGCCGCGCCCCAAACGCCGTACACTCTTTC
>DATEMP010000299.1:0-10114 GCA_035275545.1 Candidatus Eiseniibacteriota bacterium
CCCCGCGGAGGCCGAGAGCGCGCGGGCGGCGCTCATCGACATGGGCGTGCTCCCCGAGTACACCCGCGGCGATCCGCAGACGCCGCTCGGCTGGAGCGAGCTGGCCCGCGACCTCCGGCGCGCGCGCCGCCAGGGCTTGCGGCTCCCCTTCAGCCCGGTCACCCAGACGTCGCGACGCGAGGACTGCCGCCGCACGATGGGCATCGAGTCGGCGGTCAATCCGGAGAAGCCGCTGGCCAAGAAGCGTGGACCCGAGCGCTCCGAGATGTGCCTGGCGCTCGCCGACCTGGCCGGCGATCCGCCGCGCCGGGCGAAAGCCGCCGATCCGGCCGCTCCGAAACGGCCCAAGATCGCAGCGATGACCACCGCGCCCTAGGGCGGCGCGGCAACACCCCACTCCCTCCGCACCTCCCCGCCGCACCGTTCATCGCGTCATGCGTCATTGCACGATGCGAGGGCGCCACGCACGCGGGCCGTCCCGCTCACCTCCGCCCGCCGCCGGAGCGCGACCGCCTCAAGTCGAGGCGCCGCACGGCCGATGCCCATCCTCGAGCCTTCCCTCGCTCGCGCATGCCGTTGCATGGCATGCGCGCTGCTATCTCGTTGGAGACTATGCCATGAGTCGCTCACATGATCGCGGATTCAGCCTGGTGGAGATGGCGATCGTCATCCTGGTCATGGGGCTGGTCTTCGCCTTCAGCGTTCCCGCGTACCAGAACATCTCGAACAGCTATCAGCTCAAGGGGGCGACGGAGAACATCGCCGCGGAGCTGCGGCTGGCGCGCGAGAAGGCGATCGCGACGGGAATGGATCAACCGATGCACTTTACGCCCAACTATCTGAACTCCGACTACCACATCCACTACCAGAGCGGATTCATCCCCGCGAAGTGGAAGCTGCCCCGCGGCGTCACGTTCTACTCGATCGGGGTGACCCCGGTCATGTGCCGCGACGGCCGCTCGAAGGACGCGCTCGGCAATCCCGCCTCCGGCGTCGTCATCCTCCAGGACACTCGTGGCAACCGTGACACGGTGAGCGTTCTGGCGTCGGGCATGGTGCTCACCAAGTAGCCCGCGATGACCCTCCCCACGCATCCGTCCCCGCGCTCCGAGCGCGGCGCCTCGATGATCGAGCTCATGATCGCGCTGGTCGTGCTCGCGACGGGCGTGCTCGCGGTCGCGCAGCTCTTCCCCGCCGGCACGCGCGGCCAGCTGCGGGATCGCATGGCGACCACCGGCAGCAACTTCGCGCAGCAGAAGCTCGAGGCCCTGAGCGTGCTCACCTGGTCGGACGTGGAGCTGACGGACGGGCGGCATCCCGCCGGCACCGCGACCGAGGACCTCGGCACCGGCGGCGCGTGGCACCGCTTCTACGACGTCACCACCCTCGCCGCCCCGCTCGACAACTGCAAGAAGGTCACGGTCACCGTCCAATGGACCTACGGCAGGCAGCGCCAGGTCCAGGCCATCACGTACCTGAGGAAGTAGCCGCATGCGACGCCGCAATGTCATCGGATGCCGGATCCCCCGCCAGGCGCGGAGTGCGCGCGGCTTCACGCTCGTCGAGCTCATGATCACGCTCACGGTGCTCGCCGCGGTCATGATCGTGCTGATGACGGTCATGTACGCCGCCAGCCGCAGCAAGACCAGCACCTCGAACCGCGTGGAGTCCGACCAGTCGGCGCGCGTCGCCATGGACATGCTGGTGCGCGACCTGCGCAGCGCCGGCTACGGGGCCGACATGGACTACACCACGCAGCCTCAGCCGCCGATCGCCTACATCGATTCGCTGCAGGTGCTGCTCAACGCCAATATGGCGCCGTTCCCGGACTCGCTGCCCGGCCTGCTCCCCTCGTGGCCCCAGGCCTACAGCCCGGTCGGGTTCCCGCGGCCCTACCCGCTCAACGGCACTGCCTGGCAGCCGCCGATCCGCTATCGCGGCGGCGCCGAGACGGTCCGCTGGACGCTCGACGTCAACAACGACGGCAAGTCCGACTCCCTGGACTGGACCGCGTTCAACGGGCTGGACGCGCAGCGCACGCCGAACCGGAGCGACTACGTGCTGGTGCGCCAGGTGTACGGCGACTCCACGAACGCGATCGTGAACTGGAACGGCGGAACGACCGAGCGGGTCGCACTCATCAACCGCCCAACGTCGAACGGGGCTCCGCCCCTGTTCCGGGTGTACATGGCCGGCAGCTCGACCCCCTGGGACTGGTCCGCGGGACCCGTCCCGGCGAGCCAGCTCGCGAACATCAACCGGGTGGTGGTCAGCGTCCAGGGCGGCAGCAGCAAGCCGGACTCGAAGGGGCGGTACGCGACCGCGAATCTCTCGACCACGGTCAACCTGACCCGGAACGTGCCCAACTTCGGCGCGGCGCTGTATGCGATCAGCGGCTACGTCTTCAACGACAACATCGTCAAGAACGGCGTGCGGGACGCGGGCGAGCCGGGGATCAGCGGCGGCACCCTCTGGCTCAACAACGGGCTGAGCACGGTCACGGATCCCACGGGCTACTACATCCTCAAGGTGCCGGCGGGCGCCTACACGCTGAAGCACCTGGCGCCCCCGGGCTACGGGATCTTCACCAGCCCCGACAGCTTCAACGTCACGGTCGGACCCGCGGTCACGCGCTCGTTCGCCGATACCGCGCGTGCCGGCGGCTGGGTCACCTCGTACACGTTCAAAGACAACAACGGGAACGGTGTCAATGACTCCGGCGACTCGGTGCTGGCGCTCATCAAGGTCACCACCAACCCCGGCAACGACGCCCAGTACACGAACAGCAGCGGATACGCCACGAACTTCGCGCCGGTCGGCAGCTACACCGTGACCGCGACCGCCCCGGACTCGTTCGCCTCCACGACCACGAACCCGGTGACCGGGACCATGGCCGCCGGCGGCACCGCCGCCTACAGCTTCGGGTTCAAGAAGTCGGCATTCGGCACCGTGACCGGCAAGGTGTTCACCGACAACAACCGCAACGGCACGCTCGATACCGGGGAGACCGGCATCCAGGGCGTGTGGGTGGGCGTCACGCCGGACGCGGGCCTCAATGTGGCCGGGTGGGAGTACACCGACGCCCTCGGCGACTTCTCGATCGACGCCCCGGCGGTGAGCTCGCCGTCGGCGCCCTACTACATCATGACCGTGGTGAAGCCCGGCTTCTTCCCGACCAGCTCGACCACCATCGGGCCCTTCTACCTGAACGCCGGCCAGGTCATCACCGGGAACAATTTCGGCGAAGTCGGCTACCAGGTCATCACGCTCACCGCCAGCCGCGTGCTGAGCCTTGCCAGCCAGGACGTGATCGAGAAGGACTGGAACGGTAATCACACCGAGAACGCCCACGGCGATCAGGACCTCATCCTGGGCTCGGATGCGAGCGGATCCGACCAGCTCTCGGTGTGGTTCAACGACTACAACAACTCGCCGCTCTTCAACGCGACCCCGACCTACACGCGCACCGCGCAGGGCTCGGTCATGAGCATGGCGGTCGACACGCTCGACAACACCACCACGTGGAAGAACCGTCCGGACGTGGCGACCGGAACGCGGAACGCGACCGGCGGCAACTTCTTCGTGTGGCTCGGACAGAACTCGAGCGGCAACGAAGGCTACGTGCCCACCACCGCGAATCTCTCGTACCGCACCCAGGACATGGGGGACGTGCAGTCGATCCTCTCCTACGACTGTGCGGGCGGAGCGATGCCCGACCTGATCGTGGGCACCAAGTCGCCGACTGCGAACCAGGGCACGATCGAGGTGTGGCAGAACAACGACGCCGCCACGCCGGCCTTCACCCGCCAGGAGATCTATCCGCCCAACGGGTCCATTCCGAGCAACGCCCTCGGCGAGGTGACCGCGATGGCGCTCGCCGACTTCGACGGCGACGGCAACCGGGACCTGGTGGTGGGCACGACCAACGGCACCTACAGCGGCCAGCTCCTGTTCTTCAAGTACGTCTCGAAGACCAACGGCAACCGGTTCGTCTACCAGTGCGGGTACAGCCTGCCCGGCGACGCGGTCACTTCGCTGGCCGCATTCGACATCGACGGCGACGGCATGAAGGACGTGGCGGTGGGCACCCAGAGGAACACCACCGCCGGCCATCTCCAGCAGTGGGGCAACAAGTACTCGTCGCCGACCTGGGGCTTTGCCCTGGACCGCGAGGTGAACGCCCCGGGGATCGTGATCTCGCTGGCCACGGCCGACTTCGGCGGCTCGGTGCGGGGCGACCTCGCCGTCGGCTTCCGCGCGGATCTCAGCAGCTATGTGGGCGGCGTGCGCGTCTACTTCTGCGACACGAACCGGATCCCGAGCACCGGCTCCGATCCGTCCGCCGGGTCGGTCACCAACATGGTGCCGGCGATCACCACCAACAACTTCAACTACGGGACCAATCCGGTCGCATCCGGCACGCAGCTCAAGGACCTCGCGACCGGCGTCAAGATCACCTCCACGACCGGAGCGCTGGTCGTGTACATCCGATGAGGATCGAACCCATGCGCCGCGCCCGTATCCACGATCGCGACCAGCGGGGCATCGCCATGGTCATGGCGCTGCTGGTGCTGCTGGTCATCTCGCTGCTGTCCGCGACGATGCTCATGTCACTCAACGTCGACACGAAGCTCGCCGGCCACAGCATGCGGGAGGCCCAGGCGCTCAACATCGCCGAGGCGGGCATCGGCGAGGCGATCGCGCGGATCCGGAACGGCGACATCCCCGCCACCATGAACCCGCGCCAGGTGGCACAGATCTTCAACACCGTGGCGGGCAGCGTGCCGGTGCTGGGGGCGGACTCGATCGCCATGGCCACCGCCCAGCAGAGCGGACAGTGGCTGGCCTACTCGACCATCGGGAAGGCGGACAGCACGCTCACCGTGTCGTACAAGACGAACAACGCGCGCACCATCATCTATCGCTACGACCCGAACCAGAACCCGGCCATCAACCTCAACAACACCGGCTATCCGATCTACGTCATCCGGAGCACGGGCCGCAAGGGCAGCGCCACGCGCCGGATCGTCACCGAGGTGATCCAGAAGCCGATCAACACGAACATCAAGGGCGCGCTGACCGCCAACGTGGGCGTGGACTTCTCCGGCAACAACAACATCTGCGGCCACGACCACCGCTACGACACGCCCGAGGGCAAGGGCGATCCAGGACGGTCGGTGGTGGACGGGTGTTACGAGAACCCGGGCGCCAACCAGTGGGAGACCGGGACCGGTGACAAGACCGGGGTCTGGACCAGCGGCGCGATCAACAACAGCGGCGCAGCTCAGGCCTGGGGCACACCCGACCAGCAGGCCGGCCAGCTGGGCTTCTACTCCGGTCCCTGGGACGCACTGGCGCTGAACCAGTCCGAGTTCTTCTCGTGGGTGGGCGCCCCGTACACCAGCGAGCCGGACCCGCCGAACGGCATCTTCTACCTGGACAACGACCACGTCGCCGGCAACCAGTCCGGGGCGTTCGCCTACCACAGCACGAACGGCGAGGGGCTCCTCTACGTGGACGGCGACCTGACCGTCAACGCCGGGTTCGTCTTCCGCGGCCTGATCTACGTGGAAGGCGACGTCAAGTTCAACGGCGACGCCTGGATCCTGGGCAGCCTGATCGTGCGCGGCAAGAGCAAGGTGGCCGCGAACGGTGGCGCGACGCTGCTCTACAGCAGCGAGGCGATCAAGCAGACCATCTCCAAGTACGGCGGCGCGATGGTCGTGCTCTCCTGGCGCGAGGTCACCAACTAAGCAGCGCAGGCCCGCCCGCGCGGCCGGCGCCCCGCTCCCCCGTGTCTTGACGCGCCGGCGCGGCGCGTGCCATGGTGCGCCCCCTCCATGGCTGGCTACCGCGACACGCTCAATCTGCCGCGCACCGAGTTCCCGATGAAGGGCGACCTGCCGCGGCGCGAGCCCGAGCGCCTCGCCTGGTGGCTCGAGCGCGACCTCTACCGCAAGCTGCGCGCGGCGCGCGCCGGCCGGCCGGTCATGCTCCTCCACGACGGCCCGCCCTACTCGAACGCCCACATCCACATGGGCACCGCGTCCAACAAGGTCTGGAAGGACGCGGTGGTGCGGAGCGCCTCGGTCCTGGGGTTCGACTCCCCGTACGTGCCCGGGTGGGACAACCACGGCATGCCGATCGAGATCCAGGTGAGCCAGGAGTTCCGCAAGCGGAGCGAGCATCCGGACCGGGTGACCCTGCGCAAGCGCTGCCGCGCCTACGCGGCCGAGTGGGTCGACGTGCAGCGGCGCGAGTTCGAGCGGCTCGGGATCTGGGGCGAGTGGCAGCACCCCTATCTCACCATGGACGCCGCGTTCGAGGCCGAGATCCTCGAGACCTTCGCGGTGCTGGCGGCGGGCGGCTACGTGCAGCGCGGCCTGCGCTCGATCCACTGGTGCCCGACCGACCGCACCGCGCTCGCCGAGGCGGAGATCGAGTACCAGGACGACCCCTCCCCCTCGGTGTTCGTCGCCTTCCCATTGAAGCGCGATCCGAAGGGCGTGCTCGGTGGCACGACCGACGCTCTCGCCTGGACCACCACGCCCTGGACGCTGCCCGCCAACCGCGGGCTCATGGTGGATCCGGCCGCCGAGTACGCGGTGGTGAAGATCGGCGAGCGCCGCTTCCTGCTCGCCCAGGCCCGTCTCGCCGCGGTCGGCGAAACGGCCGGGTGGAAGGCCGCGTCGCCGGAGCGCCGCCTCAAGGGCTCGGACCTCCTGGGACTGGTCTTCGAGGGCCCGTGGGGCAACGACTCGCCGATCGTGGACGGCACGCCCTACGTGAGCATGGAGGACGGCACCGGGCTCGTGCACACCGCGCCCGGACACGGCAAGGAGGACTTCGCGGTCGGCGCGCGCGCCGGGCTCGAGGTCGCCTGCCCGGTGGACGAGGCGGGACGCTTCACCGCGGGCGCCGAGCCGTTCGTGGGCCGCAGCGTCATCGACCCCGAGCTCAACCAGGAGATCGTCGCGCGGCTCAAAGAGCAGGGCCGGCTGATCGCCGAGGGATCGCTCACCCACGCCTATCCGCACTGCTGGCGCTGCCACAAGCCGGTCATCTTCCGCGCCACCAAGCAGTGGTTCATGATGATCGACCACCGGGGGCATCGCGAGCGCGCGCTCGAGGCGATCGAGCAGAAGGTGCGCTGGGAGCCGCCCACGTCGCAGAACCGGATCCGCGACGCGGTGCGCCTGCGCCCCGACTGGTGCCTGTCGCGCCAGCGCTCGTGGGGCGTGGGGATTCCCGCCGTCTACTGCGAGGCGTGCGGCGAAGCCTCGCTCGATCCGGGCGTCATGAGCCGCGCCGCCGCACTCACGCGCGAGCAGGGCTCCGACGCCTGGTACGAGCTCCCGGTCGAGCGCTTCCTGCCGCCGGGCTTCGCGTGCCCGCAGTGCGGCAAGCCGGGACCGTTCCGCCAGGAGAGCGACATCCTCGACGTGTGGTTCGACTCGGGCTCGACCCATCGGGCGATCCAGGTGACGCACCCCGACCTCAGCGCCACCTGGTCGCGCGCGCTGGCGGAGCAGGGCCGGATCGTCTACTTCGAGGGGCCGGACCAGCATCGCGGCTGGTTCAACTCCTCGCTCATGGTGGGCGTGGGCGCCGCCGGCCGGGCGCCGTTCACCGACGTGCTCACCCACGGATGGGTGCTCGACGCCGACGGGCGGGCGATGCACAAGTCGATCGGGAACGTGGTCTCGCCCGAGACCATCATCAAGCAGTACGGAGCCGACATCGTGCGCTGGTGGGCGCTCTCCACCGACTGGCGCACCGACGTGCGCGTGGGCAACGAGATCCTCCAGCGGGTCTCCGAGGCCTATCGGAAGGTGCGGAACACGTTCCGGTTCCTGCTCGGGAACCTCGCCGACTTCGGACCCGCCGATGCGCTGCCGGCCGAGAAGCTCACCCGCGTCGACCGCGTGTTCGCGGGCCACCTTGCGGCGCGCCTCGCGCGGCTGCGCTCGGACTACGAGCAGTTCCTGTTCCATCGCGTCGCCGACGGCCTGCTCGACCTGTGCACCGTGGACCTCTCGGCGGTGTTCCTCGACGTCGCCAAGGACCGTCTGTACACGCTCGCCCCCGACGACCCGGCGCGGCGCTCGGCGCAGACCGTGCTATGGCAGGCGCTCCACGACTTCACGCTCGCCGCCTCGCCGCTGCTCACCTTCACCGCCGAGGAGGTGTGGCAGAGCCATCCGGGCCTCACCGCCGAGGCGGAGAGCGTCCACCTCGCGGTCTGGCCGGAGCGCCCGGTGCCGGCGGGCGCCGAGGACGAGTGGACCTTCCTGTGCGGGGTGCGCGACGCGGTGAACGCCGCGATCGAGCCGCTGCGCGCCGCGAAGCAGCTCGCGACCACGCTCGAGGCGGACGTGGAGATCCACGCCCCGCACGCCTGGGTCGAGCGGCTGGCACCCTATCGCGACGAGCTTGCGGGATTCATGCTGGTGGCCCAGCTGGCGCTTCATCCCGGGCCCGACGGCGCGGAGCCCAAGGTGACCGTGAAGCGCACCGCGCTCACGAAGTGCGAGCGCTGCTGGACCTACCGCGCCGACGTGCGCGGCGAGGCCGGCCTGTGCGCCCGCTGCGAGGCCGCCCTGGCCGCTACCGGCCGCACCGCCGGCGCTTAGCCGCCGAGCTTGAGCTCGGCCTGGCGCGGGTAGCGCCGTTTCAGGTCCTCGACCAGCCCCCGAAAGGCGTCGGTCTCGCCCTGGAGCGGGACGCGGTCGGTGTCGATCTCGAGCACCTCCCCTTCGAGGCGTGCCCGCCGCATCCAGTCGTCGTACGCGCGGTTGAGCCGCGAGATGTAGTCGATGCCGATCCCCTGCTCGCTCGCCCGCCCCCGCTTGCCGATGCGCTGCATGAGCACCTCGGGGCTCGCCTTGAGATAGATGATGAGGTCGGGCTTGCGCAGGAACGAGACCAGGATCCGGAACAGCGCGCTGTAGTTGCGGTAGTCCACCTCGGTCATCGAGCCCTGCTCGTACAGCGTGCGCGCGAAGATCTCGGCGTCCTCGTAGATCGTGCGGTCCTGGATGAACGGCAGCGGGCTGTCGCCGATCTGCACCTGGGCCTTGAACCGCTCGCTCAGGAAGTAGATCTGGAGGTGGAAGCTCCAGCGCGACATGTCGCCGTAGAAGTCGTCCAGATACGGGTTGTGGATCACCGGCTCGTAGTAGGCGAGCCAACCCAGCTCGGCGCTCAGACGGTTCGTGAGCTCGGTCTTTCCCACCCCGATGTTGCCGGCGATGGCGAGGAAGTACCCCTGGTGCGCGATCGTGGCCTCCCGCGGGCGACGCAAAACGCGCGTCCCCGCTTTTTCAGCTGAGGGATTCACCCCACGGCCGGAATTCTCTCGCGGCGCCCGGAGTGTCAAGACAATGTTCAACCTGCTGATCGGTCAGGACTTGAACCACCCGCCGCACTATCGCCGACACCCGCCTCGGAAAAAAGTAGAACGCTCCACCCCCCACCGCATCTACATGTGCTGACGGGGGGCTAGTTCAACGAAACTCGCGTGCGGCCCGCGATTCTGAGAACGATGTCCCCCTTATTCTTTCTCCTCGCCCCGCTGGTGAATCTGGCGGGGCGAAGCTGTCTCAGTCGACATCCTCACCGCGCGAAGCGACGCGATCCCCGCCACCTCATGGGCGAGGCCCGTGGTGGTGGTGGCGGACGGCGCCGCGACGCGGCGAGGCCGGCGCGCGAGGACCGCGATGGTGCGGCCGAGCGTGCGCACGTCGAGCATCAGGGAGCGATGCTCGATGTAGAAGAGATCGCAATGGACCCGGCGCACCGCGCCTTCGACGTCGTCCGGAAAGCCCGCGACCTGCGCCAGCCCGGTGACACCGGGCAGCACTGAGAACTTGCGGCCGTAGTCGGGAACCAGCTCCAGGGCCGGTGCCAGGCTGGCCAGCCGCTCCGCCCGCGGGCCCACCAGCGCCATCTCGCCGCGCAGCACGTTGAGGAGCATGGGCACGCGGTCCAACCGGTGACGGGCCGCCCAGCGGGCGACCGGCCCCAGGTCGGACCGGAACCGCGCGCACCGCAGCGGCTGGCCGGGCAGGTACGCCATGCGGCGCTCCGCGCGCCGGCGCTCCAGGGAGGGGGC
>DATEMP010000300.1:0-2549 GCA_035275545.1 Candidatus Eiseniibacteriota bacterium
AGGCGGCGGTCGCCGCGGCGCTCGATCGCCTGGTTGCGCGCCAGGAGGCGATGGCGGCCGGCGAGGGCCGCTGGGTGGCGGCGTCGCGGTGGAATGCCGCGCGCGAGGCGATCACCGGCCAGATCGCCGCGTACCTCGCCAAGCACCCCGCGCGTTTCGGGATGCCCAAGGGCGAGCTCAAGAGCGCCCTCAAGACATCGGTCGACGCTGCGCTGTTCGACGCGGTGTTCGACGCGCTGGTGGCCTCCGGCACGCTCGAGCTGCGCGGCGAACGGGCCCGCCCGGCGGGCGCGCCGTGGGAGCCTCCGCGCGAAACGATGGCGGCGCTCGAGCGGCTGGAGGGCGAGCTCGAGGGAGCCGGCCTCGCGGTGCCCGAGACCGCGGCGTGGCAATCGAAGCTCGGCGCCGCGGGGGTGGAGGTGCTCTCGCTCGGCTACTTCCTGGGCAGGCTGGTGCGGGTGAGCCAGGAGCTCACCTACACCGCGCGCCAGCTCGAGTCGCTGCGTGCGAAGCTCGCCGCCCATTTCGCGAAGAAGCCAGCCATGACGGTCGCGGACTTCAAGGAGCTGAGCGGCGTGTCGCGCAAGTACGCCGTGCCGCTGCTCGAGCACAGCGATCGCTCGGGCTGGACGGTGCGCAGCGGCGACGAGCGTAAGGCGGGCGGGCGACTGGCCGGTTCATGAAGGCAGGGCCGCGCTGGTGACCCCGAGCGGATCGCTGGTCGCTCCCAACTTGCGCGTTCGTCGGGAGCAGGGCACTGTGTGGCGCACGGCGATCACCCCGATCCGCCGGCCCGGCCGGGCACCTCTGGGGAGGACCCGATGCCGCATGCCCGCCTGCTATACGCCCTGGCCGCCCTTGCCGTGCTGATTCCGGCCACCGCCACCGCCAAGGACATCACCCTGCCGCCGAGCGGCGACAACCAGTTCAGCTCGGTGACCCAGGGCATCGGGCTGGTGCGCGCGACGGTCGAGTACAGCAGCCCCGATGTCCATGCCCCCGACGGCAAGGACCGCGCCGGGCACATCTGGGGCGAGCTGGTGCCGTACGGCCTCCACGACCTCGGCTACAACGACTGCAAGCAGTGCCCGTGGCGCGGGGGCGCGAACGAGAACACGGTGTTCACCGTGTCCCATCCGGTGAAGGTCGAAGGGAAGGACCTGCCGGCCGGTTCCTATGGCCTGTTCTTCATTGCCGGCAAGGACGAGTGGACCGTCATCTTCTCCAAGAACTACAAGTCGTGGGGCGCGTTCTGGTACGACCCGACTGAGGACTTCCTGCGCGTCCAGGTGAAGCCGTCGGAGAGCGAGTACCACGAATGGCTCGCGTACGAGTTCACCGAGCGCAAGACCGATCGCGCCACGCTGGCACTCAAGTGGGAGCGGCTTCAGATTCCGATCCGGATCACCGTGGACAACGTGAACGACCTCTACGTCGCGAACCTTCGCCAGGAGTTTCGCAACGCGCAGGCGTTCAAGTGGCAGACATTTCGCGACGCGGCGATCTTCTGCCTCACGTCGAAGTCGAACTACGAGCAGGGCCTCGCCTGGGCGAAGGAGGCGGTGAGCCGCCCCGGCGCCGGCGTCGAGAACCTCCAGACGCTGTCGGTGGTCGCCGAGCTCCAGATCGCCATGGGCAACGTGGAGGAGGGGCACAGGACGATGGCGAAGGCACTTGCCGCCCGCGACGCGAACCCGCTCGACATCCACGGAATCGCCCGCTTCCAGCAGATGTCCGGCAACACCGCCTACGCGAAGGACCTGTTCGCGATGAACGCGAAGCGCTTCCCGAACCAGTGGCCGGTGAACCTCGGCCTGGCGCGCTCGTATGCACTGTCAGGTGACAACAAGCAGGCGGTGATCTACGCGAAGAAGGCACTTCCCCAGGCGCCCGATGAGACGCAACGCAAGAACATCGAGGGGCTGATCAAGCAGTGGGAGACGGTGGCGGCGGCGAAGTAATCAACTGGCCCCGGGGCCAGTTGGCCATGATCCGCGGACCGGCTCGCAATTAGACCAGGGGATGATGATGCAACTCTCCCCGGGGAGAGTTGCATCTCAACGCCGTGGACAAGTTGACTACGGCGTTGGCACCATGAACATGCCGCGCGGCATGCTCAGTAGTCGACATTCTCTCGCTCCGCCGGCTCGACCGGTCGCACCATCACCGTCTTCTCATTCGTGCACAGGGCCAGGCCCGGCGGGCCTTTGCGTGGCTTCCGCACGTACTTCTTGCGCGTAACGATCACCGGCACGCGGCCGGCGGTGCGTGCCTGAGAGTAGAACGCCGCCCACGACGCGACCTCCTCGATGGTTGCCTTGGACGGCTCGTTCTTGCCCTTGCCGCGGCGCAGCACCACGTGCGAGCCGGCGGCGCCGTGCACGTGGAACCAGTAGTCCTCGGAGCGCGCGAGGTGGTGGGTGAGGTAGTCGTTGCCCTCGTTGTTGCGGCCGATCAGCACGTCCCAGCCCTCTTTACTCTTCAGGCGCCGGGGCTGGAGGCGCGCCGAAGGTGCGCGTTCCTCGCCGCGCGCCACCGCGGCGACGGCG
>DATEMP010000301.1:0-8000 GCA_035275545.1 Candidatus Eiseniibacteriota bacterium
GAGAGGGCGGGCCGGGCCGTCTCGAGGGCCACACCGCCCGCGGCGCCCACCTTCGCGGCCGGACGGTCGGCGAAATAGACCCACGCGACGATGGTGCGGTCGCCGCCCAGGACGCCGGGTCCCAGCGGCGCATCGGCGCGAGCGCTGAGGGGTAGTGCGAGGGCCGTCCACACGAGCGCGGTCACCGCGCAATAAAGGATGTTCGGATTCGCCTCGCGAAACCGCTTGGGAAGTCGGATCATGGGGGCACAAGAATACCATGCCGGAGCGATCCCGCCGGCCGCGCATCAAGCACATGAGGGTCCGCGCCTTGCACTCATCCGCCCGCCGCACGGTGCTGTCGTGCCTGGCCCTGGTCGGTCTCGTCCTCGTGCTGGGGGCAGTGCCGGCCGTCGCGCAGGAGGAGGATCCGGATCTTCCGGGATGGATCCAGGAACGGATCGACAAGAGCGAGTATCTGAAGGCGCGGCAGGCGCAGATCGCCCAGCTGCTCGGAGCCGGGGACTGGGTCTCGGGCGGGAACCCGCGCCTGCAGGCGATCCGCGAGATGCGCGACGTGCAGTCCCAGCTCGGGCCCGTCGCGACCGGGTTCTGGACCCCGCTCGGCCCGGCCCCGATTCCGAACGGCCAGACGGTCCAGTACGAGAACCTCGTCAGCGGCCGTGTCTCGGCGATCGCGATCCATCCCGCCAATCCCGACATCGCCTACGTGGGCGCGGCGCAGGGGGGCGTCTACCGCACGCTGGACGGCGGAGCCACCTGGACGGCGATCTTCGATGACGCGGCGTCCCTCGCCATCGGCGCGCTCGCGCTCGCGCCGTCGGATCCCGGCATCCTCTACGTGGGCACCGGCGAGGGGAACGGCTCGTGCGACTCGTTCTTCGGCGTCGGTCTTTACCGCATCGACGCCGCCGACACGGCGCCGGTCCTGAACGGCCCCTTCAATCCCACACCGATCAACGGCGGGGCCAAGACGTTCACGGGACGGGCGATCAGCCGGATCCTGGTCGATCCGGCGAACCCGGCCATCGTCTTCGCGTCGACCGTCGGCGGCGTGGGCGGGCTCGGGTGCGAGGCGCTGCCGGGCGCCGCCGTGCTCGGCCTCTACCGCAGCGCCGACGCCACCTCGGCTTCGCCCGGCTTCACCAAGCTCACCGTCGCCTCCGCGGGCGATCGTGGGGTCTCGGACATGGTCTACGACCCGACCGACCCGACGCACAACACGCTCGTGTGCTGGGTGCAGGGCGGCACCGGGGCCGGGGATGGCGGCATCCACCGCACCACGAACGCGCTCGCGAGCCCTCCGGCGTTCACCCAGACGTTTCAGACCACGGCGAACTTCGCACGGGGCGCATTGAGCGTCGTCCGGATCGGCGGGGTCACGACCATGATGGTCGCGACCGGGGAGTCCGCGGCCGGCACCGGCTGCACCACGGGATCGGGGGCACTCAGAAAGTCCATGGACGGCGGCGTGACGTGGGGCGCCAAGCTCGCGGCCGGCGGCGGATTCTGCGGCGGCCAGTGCTGGTACGACATCGCCATCGCCATCTGTCCCAACGACGCCTCGGTGATCCTCATCGGCGGCCAGAACGACGACGTGTGCGCCCGGATCCTGTCGCTCTCGACCGATGGTGGCGCGAGCTTCAGCGGCCCCGGGGTCGTGAGCGCGGGCCTCCATGCCGACGCGCACGTGATCGCGTTCGCGCCCTCGAACCCGCAGGTGGTGTACTTCGGCAACGACGGAGGAATCTTCAGGTCGACGAACCGCGGCGTGAGCTGGACCAGCATCAATACCGCCGGCTTCAACGCCACCCAATTCCAGAGCCTGGCGCTCCATCCGCTGGATCGCTGGTTCACGATCGGCGGCACCCAGGACAACGGCACGCCGTTCTATCGCCCCGACCAGACCTGGATCCGCGCCGACTGGGGCGACGGCGGCTTCGCGCAAATCGATCGGAACGCCCCGAACACGACCAACGTGCGGATGTACCACACCTACTTCAACCAGCGGAACCTGCTGGTCGGATACGCGCGGGTCACGCACGTCAACAATGCGTGGAACGGCCTGTGGACGTTCCTGGGCAACGGCCAGAACGGGATCAGCATCGACGACAACGTGCTGTTCTACGCGCCGCTCGCGCTCGGTCCCGGCAATCCCAGCACCATCTATTACGGCACGCAGCGCCTCTATCGCTCCGCCGACGGCGGAGACACGCACACCACCGCGAGCCAGAATCCGATCGGCCCCGGCGTCATCAGCGCGATCGGGATCTCGCCCCAGGACGACAAGGCGCGCATCGTCGGCACCACGTTTGGAAGGGTCCTCATGACGCAGACCGGATCGTCGACGCTGACGGACGTCACGAGCCCGTCGATGCCGTCACGGTTCGTGACGCGTACGGTGTTCGACCCGAACGACGTCAACGCCGCGTGGGCGTGCTTCACCGGGTTCGGGCTCCCCCCGGGCCATCACATCTGGAAGACCACCAACCTCGCCGGCGGCGCCGCCACCTGGTCCGCCTCGGGCTTCGGCCTTCCCGACGCGCCCGTGAACGCGTTCGCGATCGACGCCCTCCATCCGCTCGAGATGTACGCCGGCACCGACGTCGGCGTGTACAAGTCCAGCGACGGCGGCGCCAGCTGGGTGCCGTTCACCACCGGCATGCCGGTGGTCGCGGTGTTCGACATGGCGATCCAGCCGGTGTACGGCGTGCTGCGCGTGGCCACGCACGGTCGTGGCATCTGGGAGCGCGACATCTATCCGAGCACGGTGAGCGTGGCCGCCCTGGTGCGGTCCGAGGTGCGGGACGGCCACGTGCTGCTGTCCTGGCACACCGACCTGGCCCCAGGGACCGCGGCACGGCTCTACCGGCGCTACGTGCCCGGAGACTGGCAGCCGGTCGCCACCCTGCACGCCGATGCCGCGGGCGATCTCGCTTACGACGACGGCGACCTGCTCGCCGAGGCCATCTACGACTACCGCCTCGGGCTGCCCGGCAGCGGAGGGGAGGTCTACGCGGGCGACGTGCGCGTCGACCTGGGAGCCGCGACCCGGCTGTCGGTCGCGGGGGCCCATCCCAACCCGTCGACGAACGGTCTGAAGATCACGTTCACGCTGCCGCGCGCCATGCCGGCCACCATCGAAGTCGTGGACGCCACCGGGCGCCGGGTGGTCACGCGCGAGGTCGGGGGCATGGGCGTGGGCCGGCACGAGCTCGATCTCGGCCGCGAGCGGCTCGCTCCCGGCGTCTACTGGGCGCGTCTCGTGCAGGGCGACCGCATGTCCGCGGCCAAACTGGTCGTGCTCGCCTCGGGCCGCTAGTCCGGCGCTTGACGAGCGGCGCGCCCATGCGGCTTACTCTGTCGCTCCGCGGGCGCTTAGCTCAGTTGGTAGAGCACTTGCTCGACAAGCAAGGGGTCACTGGTTCAAGTCCAGTAGCGCCCACCATTTTCGCGCCCGACCGTCGGCGATCCTGACCGCGCGGGCGACTTTCCGGGGAAGACCATGTCCATGGCTTCGGTGAGCAGCGGTCCCGACCTCTCCAAGTATCCGGGTGGGGAGGCGCTCTACCGCCTGCGCCACTCGGCCGCCCACATCCTCGCGACCGCGGTCACCGATCTGTTCCCCGAGGTCAAGGTCGCGGGCGGGCCCCCGATCGAGAACGGCTTCTACTACGACTTCGCGCGCGCCGTTCCGTTCACCCCCGAGGATCTCGAGCGGATCGAGGCGCGGATGCGCGAGATCATCGCCGAGGACCAGCCGTTCGAGTCGTCGGAGAGCACCCGCGAGGAGGCGATCCAGCGCTTCGAGGCGGCGGGAGAGAAGTACAAGGTGCACTTCGTCTCCGTGATCCCCGAGGGCGAGAAGGTCACCTTCTATCGCAACGGCCGGTTCCTCGACCTGTGTCGCGGCCCGCACGTGCGCTCGACCGGCGAGGTCAAGGCGTTCAAGCTCACCCACGTCGCCGGCGCGTACTGGCTCGGGAACGAGCGCAACGAGATGCTCCAGCGCATCTACGGCACCGCGTTCGCGAGTCCCACCGAGCTCCAGGCGTACCTGGAGCAGATCGAGGAGGCGCTGCGCCGCGATCACCGCAAGGTGGGCAAGGACCTCGACCTGTTCTCGATCCACGAGGAGGTGGGAGCGGGGCTGGTGCACTGGCACCCGCGCGGCGGCATGGTGCGCCATCTCATCGAGTCGTTCTGGCGCGCGGAACACTTGAAGCGCGGCTACGAGCTGGTCTACACCCCGCACATCGCGAGCGAGAAGCTCTACGAGATCTCCGGGCACCTGCAGAACTACTCGGATCTGATGTACGCGCCGATGGACATCGACGGGCAGCCCTATCGCGTCAAGCCGATGAACTGCCCGATGCACATCATGATCTACAAGTCCCGCAAGCACTCCTACCGCGAGCTGCCGCTGCGATACGCGGAGATGGGCACCGTCTACCGCTACGAGCGCTCGGGCGTGCTCCACGGCATGGACCGCGTGCGCGGCTTCACCGTCGACGACTCGCACATCTTCTGCACCCCGGATCAGCTCGCGGGCGAGGTGTCCGGGATCCTCGACCTCATGGACTTCCTGCTCAAGACTTTCGGCTACCAGTACACCTGCTACCTCGCCACCCGGCCCAAGGATCATTTCCTCGGGACCGAGGAGCAGTGGGCGTTCGCCACCGACGCGCTCAAGGAGGCGCTCGAGAAGCGCGGACAGCCCTACGAGATCGACGAGGGCGGCGGCGCCTTCTACGCGCCCAAGATCGACGTGAAGCTGCGCGACGCGCTGGGGCGCGAGTGGCAGTGCCCGACCATCCAGGTGGACCTGAACCTGCCCAATCGATTTGGCGTCTACTACACCGGACCCGACGGCCAGGACCACGAGGCGATCATGCTCCACCGCGCGCTGCTCGGCTCGGTCGAGCGCTTCGTCGGCATTTACATCGAGCACACCGGCGGCGAGTTCCCGGTGTGGGTGGCGCCCCTTCAAGTCATGGTGATTCCCGCCAACCCCAAGGCACTCGATTACGCGAACGACACCGCCGCGATGCTCAAGGCGGGCGGCGTGCGCGCCGAGGTCGACCTGCGCGACGACAAGATGGGAGCGAAGATCCGCGACGCCGAGCTGCAGAAGATCCCCTACATGCTGGTGGTCGGCCCGCGCGAAGCCGAGGCGGGCACCGTGTCGCCGCGCCGCAAGGGCGTGGGCCAGCTCGAGGCGATGAGCCGCGAGGCGTTCCTCGCCCGCGTCCAGCAGGAGACGGCCGACCGCACCGCGTAATCGCGTCGCGGTATCGCGTCGCGGCCTCGCGTCGCGGCCTCGCGTCGCGACCCCCCGAGCCGCCCGACGCTCCTCCCGGGTGACCTCCCCGGCCCCTCCGGCGTTCCATACATCGGGGCGCGCGACTGTCCCCCGGTGCTCGAAGAACCGACGTCCAGTCTCTGGGAGGAGGCGCCACCATGCATACCCGCGTCGCGGCCGCGATGCTCATGCTGATCACGTTGCTCGCCGTGGTGGTGGTGGCGGGGTGCAGCAAGTCCTCCATCACGTCGCCACATGCTGCCGGCCTGTCGTCGGGAGTCTTCGCGCTCGCCGGTGCGGAGTCGGACACGGTGGTCCCGCCGCCACCTCCGCCACCGCCGCCGCCACCGCTGCTCGCGCTGGCGTTCACCGGCTCCGACAGCACCGAGGCGGGCACCACCGGAAACCTCTACTGGACGGTGGGCAACAACAGCGGCGTGTCGCTTCGGGTGCGGTACACGCTCACCTGCGAGCTGCCGTGGCCGGACTTCCCGAGGACCGGCACGCTCACCGTGCCCGCACACACCACGCTGCCCCTCACCACGCCGGTCGCGGTCCCCGCCGATGTCCCGAGCCGCGGGGTCTCGTTCCGTCTCTCGGCCCGCACGCCTGGAATCACGCCCAGCTCGGTCGAGGGCTGGATGCGCGTCTTCTCGGACGTTCCGCCGCCGCCACCGCCGGCGTCACCGCTGGTCTACCTGGGCGCCGATTCCGTCACGGCCGGCGGAGTGGTCACGCAGCGCTGGCAGGTCACCAACGAGAGCACCCACCCGTTCGTCGTGGAGTGGAGGCTCGAGTCGCACTCCGCGTGGCCGGGGCTCCCGCAGTTCGGCTCGGTGTCGCTCGCGGGCAAGGAGGTGCGGGCGATCACCACGATGGCGGCGGTACCCGACACCGCGGCGACCGGGTACCGCTGGCTGCGGCTCACGGTGACGCGGCCGGACGGGCTGCCCAACGCCTCGGCCGACGGCGGGTTCATCGTCATGCCGTAGCGGCGGCGACCGGCACAGCGAGGCCCCGGCTGCGCGAGCGGCCGGGGCCTTCGTGTACTGCGCGCCCGCTAGAAGTCGAACGCCAGCCCGACGCTCCCTTCGTGGTGCATGGTCCACCAGGTGTTCTTGCCCGGCGCCTCGTCGGCCGAGTTGGTCGCCAGCACCTGGCCGATGTGGCCGAACAGGCCCGCGCGCGACCCCAGGCGTGCGTACATGCCGAGCCGGCCGTTGAAGCCGAACTGCTTGACCCGCGGCCAGTCGCCGTCGAGGCTCGGAATGCCGCTGCCTTCGTACTTGGCGCGCCCGCTCCAGTAGAGCAGCCCCGGGCCGGCGTAGATCGCGACGTTGTCGTCGATGAACGCGTAGCGGTCGAAGCCGAGGCGCGCGGAGTAGGAGGTGCTGGTCTCCTTCTCCTCGCTTCCGGCCGTGGGGGTGAAGGCCTCGCGGCCCTTGGCGAACGATCCCGAGAGCACGCCGGCCCACTGGTCGCTGAGGAATCGGGAGAACGCGACGTGGACCCCGATCTCGTCGGCCTCGTAGATGTTCGCGGCACCGGTCGTGGGTCCGATCAGCTGCGCCTTGTTCCCGTGCACGCCGATCCAGACCACCGTGCTTCCCTTCTGGAGCTTCTGGGCGTGTGCCCCGGGAGCGAGGGCGAGGGCAAGGAGAGCGACCACCATGGCTGCAGTGACACGGGACGACATGCAACCTCCTGACGCGGCGTGGGAGAGGGCGGGACGAACTGCGGAGCGGGGGACGCTAGGACGGAGGCCCCGAGGGCGTCAATGCCGAGGTTCGAACGCCGGCCGGGGCGCACCCACGACACCGAGGCGACCCCGCCACATCGCGCCGAGTTGCGTGTGAGTGAACCCCCGCGCGCCTTCGATGGTTGCGATGCGGGCTCCACTGGCAAGACAAATGCTTCCGGCCAGCGCAGCTGGTCGCAGCGTGAACCTCGAGCCGGGGGAGCGAACATGAGCCTCGAGTCCTGGATCCCGCGAATGCCCCGCGCCGCCGCGCGGGCACTGATCGCCTGCCTCACCCTGTGCGCGCTCCTGAGCCTGCCCCGGGAGGTCCTCTCCGCGGACTCCCTGAGCGACGCGGCCAAGGAGACCGCCAAGCCGCCCGAGAAGCAGCGGGTGCTGGAAGCCGAGCCCAGGAACGGATCGGACAGCGGGCCGGCGATCGCCGTCTACGTGGGGGGAAGCGGCAGCTCGTACGACTACGACCCCGAGACCGCCTCCCCCTGGGAGATGAGCTTCTTCAAGCACTGGCGGGTGGCGGGCGTGGTCACGGGCAGCACCCTGGCGAGCGCCGACTTCGCTCCCTCGGCGCTCTACGGAATCCAGGTGGGCGTCGAGCCCTGGCGCAAGACGCGCCTCGAGATGCTGGGCGTGGGAGGGCGGGCGCGCTTCGCGGACGGCAGCGACATGGAGCGGCTGCTGCGGTCGCCCACGGAGTACGGGGTCGGGCTCGCGGTCCGCCACACCCTGGGCGATCCGTACGCGCTTCCCGGCTTCGCCCCGATCGTGGGATTCCGGGTCGGGCAGCTCTCGTGGCGCTACCTCCAGGGGATCCTCATCGATCGCGACGGGACCATCGAGCAGGTGAGCCACGACGCGGTCACCTACTACGCGGGCTACGCCGGGCTCGGCACCACCTTCGTGCGCACCGGCCACCTCGAGGTCGGGGTGACGGCGGTCGCG
>DATEMP010000302.1:0-16654 GCA_035275545.1 Candidatus Eiseniibacteriota bacterium
GAAGACCCAGCCCGCCCGCGCCAAGCGCGCCAAGGCCAAGCCGGCGCGCCGGGGGACCGCGAAGACCCGCCGGTGACCCGCACGCTGGTCGCGCTCAACGGCAGCCCGGTGCGCGGCAGCAGCATCGATCTCATGCTGCGCGAGCTCTGCGCCGGCGCCGAGGAGGCGGGCGGGCGGAGCGACCACGTCTACTGCAACGAGCTCACCATCAAGCCCTGCCAGGCGTGCGGCCCCGAGCCCACCACCGGCTACTGCATCTTCCACGACGACATGGACCGCATCTACGCGGCACTCGAGTCCGCCCACGCGGTCGCGGTCGGCTCGCCGATCTACTTCGACGCGGTGAGCGCCCAGCTCAAGCTGGTCATGGACCGCTGCAACTGCGTGACCCCGCTGGTGCGGCTCCCGGAGGGCGGCTACGACTTCCGCCCCAAGTGGGCGCGCACCCGCCGCGGCGTGTTCGTGACCGCCTGCAGCACCCGTCACCCCTACGAGCTGGCCGAGCGCAGCGTGCGCGGGTTCATGAAGTGGGTGGGTGCCCGCTGGGAGGAGACCCTGGTCTGGCGGCACGAGGACAACGACGCCGGGAGCGTGGCGACCCGGCCCGAGCTGCTCGCCCACGCGCGCGCGGTGGGGCGGAGGCTGATCGAGAGCCCGGCGCTGGAACCGGCCTGAATCGCGAACCGCGTTTCACAAGCGCCCGTCCGCTGGTTTAGAGTGCTCGGACTCAAAACGCCCCACTGAACCGCAGCGCCCCGGAGCCCCCTCCACGTATGGATCTCCTGCTGAAAGACGAGCACCGCCAGGTGCGCGAGATGGCCCGCAAGTTCTCGGACGAGGTGGTCGCCCCGGCCGCGCGCGATCTCGACGAGCGCGAGGATTTCCCCACCGAGATCGTGAAGCAGATGGGCGAGCTGGGCTTCCTGGGGCTTCCGTTCCCCGAGAGGTACGGCGGCGCCGGGCTCGACACGCTCGCCTACGTGATCGCCGTCGAGGAGATCGCGCGCGCGTGCGGCTCGACCGCGATCACGCTCGCCGCCCACGTGTCGCTGGGCTGCGGGCCGGTCTACATGATCGGCACCGAGGAGCAGAAGCAGGCCTTCCTGACGCCGATGGCGAAGGGCGAGGCGATCGGCTGCTTCGGGCTCACCGAGCCCAACGCCGGCTCGGATTCGGCCGGCACCGAGACGCGCGCCGAGCGGGTGAACGGCGGCTGGCGCGTCAACGGCTCGAAGATCTACATCACCAACGGCAGCGTGGCGAAGTACATCACCTTCACCGCGCGCACCGACGCGAGCAAGGGCACCAAGGGCATCTCGGCGTTCATCATGGACACCGCCACGCCCGGGTTCCGGGTGGGCAAGCGCGAAAAGAAGATGGGGCTGCGCGGCTCGGACACCGTCGAGGTGGTGTTCCAGGACTGCGCGATCCCCGAAACCGCGATGCTGGGCGACCCGGCGGGCGGCTTCAAGGCGTTCATGCGCACACTCACCGGCGGCCGCATCTCGATCGGTGCGCTCGCGCTCGGCCTGGCGCAGGGGTCCTACGAGCACGCGATCCACTATGCCAAGGAGCGGAAGCAGTTCGGCCAGCCGATCGCCAACTTCCAGGCGGTGCAGTTCATGCTCGCCGACATGCGCATGAAGATCGAGGCCTCGCGGCTGCTGGTCTACCACGCGGCGATGCTCAAGGACGCGGGGATGGACTTCGAGAAGGAAGCCTCGATGGCCAAGCTGTTCGCGAGCGAGGCGGCGAACTGGGTGACCGACAAGGCCATCCAGGTGCACGGCGGGATCGGCTACTGCCGCGACGTGCCGGTCGAGCGCATGCACCGCGACGCCAAGCTCATGGAGATCGGCGAGGGAACCAGCGAGATCCAGAGGCTCATCATCGCGCGGGAGATCCTGCGCGGTCACTGAGCCGTCACGTCCGAACCCGACACCTCTGCGCGACATCATGACGACGCCTCCCCGAACCACGAGCCTGATGCGCTGGTCCGCCGCGGTCTCCCGCGACGCCGACCCCGAGGTCGCCGCGCACGAGGTGGCCGAGGCGCTCGCCGCCGACATGGGCGAAGGGCCGATCGACCTCGTGCTGTTCTTCTTCACCGCGCCGCTGGTGGCCGGCGCCGAGGCGATCACGATCCAGCTCAAGCGCCGGCTCACCCCCGGCTGCATCGCCGGCGTGAGCGGCGGATCGGTGATCGGCGCCGGTCTCGAGCTCGAGGACGGCCCGGCGCTCACCGCGGTTGCGGCGCGCATGCCGGGCGTCGAGGTGAAGCCGTTCGTGCTCGCCTCCTCGGCCTGGGGCGAGGCAATGGACGATCCGCTCGAGTTCGCGCGGCACACCCCGGGCGCCGACCGGTCCGAGCTGGTGGTGCTGTTCGGCGATCCGTTCTCGCTCGACGCCGAACGCGTGCTGCGCGCGTTCAACCGCCACGCGCCCGGCGTGCGCCTGGTGGGCGGGATGGCGAGCGCCGGGCAGCGGCCCTACGCGAACACGCTGGTGCTCAACGACTGGCTGGCGAACGAGGGCGGGGTCGGGATCGCCCTGCGCGGCGCGCTGCGCGTGGACGTGGTGGTGTCGCAGGGCTGCCGCCCGATCGGCCCGCCGCTGGTCGCGACCAAGGTGGAACGGAACATCATCTTCGAGCTCGACGGCCAGCCGGCGCTCGAGCGCACCGAGCAGATCCTGCGCGAGCTGCCGGAGCGCGAGCGCGAGACCCTGAAGCAGGGCCTGTACGTGGGGCGCCCGGCGCGCGGCGAGGCGACCGGGCGCGGCGATTACCTGATCCGCAACCTGCTGGGCGCCGACCGCGACCGCGGCGCGCTCGCGGTGGCCGACCTGATCGCTGAGAACGAGCGGGTGCGCCTGCACGTGCGCGACGCCGGCACCGCGCTCGAGGATCTCGAGCTGCTGCTGTCGCCACAGGAGTTCGACAGCCGCGCGAGCGGCGCGCTGCTGTTCTCGTGCAACGGCCGGGGCAAGGCGTTCTTCGGCCGCGCGAACCGCGACATCGGCACGCTCCAGGCGGCGCTGGGCGGCACCATCCCCGCCGCGGGGTTCTTCTGCGCCGGCGAGATCGGACCGGTCGGGGAGAAGAACTTCCTGCACGGACACACCGCGAGCATCGCCATCGTGCGCGGGAAGCCGTAGCGCCCGCCGGGCGCCCCCGCCATGCGCCGTTCCGCCTGGGCCCTCGCGAGCGTGCTGCTCCTCGCGGCGCCGGTGCGGGCCGCGACCGTGCTCGACTGCGATCGCCCGCCGACGCCCTTCATCGACGCGCAATTCCTCGATCCGCCCGGCCCCCAGATCCTGCCGGGCGGCCCCACCGGGAACTTCCTGCGCCTCGCCGACACCGTGTCCGTCCACCGCAACTCGATCACGTTCGACCTGAGCGATCCCGGCCCCCACACGGTGATCGTCGCCGACTTCGACTTCCGCATGCGGCCGCAGCGACTCGACAGCCGCGCCGACGGGTTCGGCTTCACGCTCCTGAGCACCGCCCGCTACGGCACCACCGGCTTCCTGAGCGGCGGCTCCGAGGAGCCAAATCGCAGGGAATCGCTCGGGATCGGCTTCGACATCCACCAGGGGACGGGCGAGGTGAGCGCGAATCACGTCTCGGTGCACTGGGATTCGACCGAGGTGACCGAGGTGGACGTGTCCCCGGCGCTCGATCTCGCGAACGGGTTCTTCAACCACGCGCGCATCATCGTGCGCGCGGACCAGGTGACGCCCAATGTGAGCGTCATCATTACTCCGTGCGGCGGCGCGCCGGTCACGGTCATCGACCGCCTGGCCGTGCCCGGGCTCGTGCCCTACGAGTCGCGCGTCCACTTCATGGCGCGCTCGGGCGGCGAGCGGGCGCTCCACGACCTCGACAACGTCCACGTGGCGTTCGCGGACGCCCCGTTCACCATCGTGAGCTTCGCGCTCCGGGCGGTGACGGCGATCGAGAACGGCGGGACGGGAGCGGTCCTAACGCTCGAGCGGATCGGGAATGATCTCGGCGTGACGGGAGCGCACGTCACGGTCTCGACCATCGACCGGACCGCGCTCGCGGGCGCCGACTACGTCGCCACCTCCACGATGGCCGTGTTCGCGCCCGGCCAGGCGACGGCGACCGTGACCGTTCCGCTCACGGACGACGCCGGCTTCGAGAACGACGAGACGTTCGTGGCACGCCTGAGCGCCCCGGGCGCGGCGGTGATCGGCGGGCCCGACGAGGCGACCGTGACGATCGTCGACGACGAGCGCGGCCGCGCGTCGGGCCACTGGAGCGACCCGGTGTGCCTGCCGGTGGTGCCGATTCACGCCGCGCTCCTCCCGCAGGGCGACGTGCTGTTCTGGCCCGGCGAGGACGCGAGCAACACGCGGATGGGCGGCGACCAGCTATTCCGGTGGCACCCGGAGTCGGGCCACATCCACCACGCGGCGATGCCGGGGTTCGACATCTTCTGCGGCGGCCAGGCGATCGCGGCCGACGGCCGCGTGTTCGTCGCCGGCGGGCACGACGGCGAGGACATCGGCCTCCCGCAGGCCGCGCTCTACGACCCGGTCACCGACACCTGGGAGCGGCTCCCCGACATGAACGCGGGGCGCTGGTATCCCACCTGCACGCTGCTCCCGAGCGGCGATCTGCTGGTGGTCGCGGGGTCGACCTCGGCCGCACTCATGAACACGCTGCCACAGGTGTGGGACGTCCGCGCGCACGCCTGGCGCGACCTCACCGGCGCCCGGCTCGACGAGCCCGAGCTGGGACGCTACTACCCGTGGATGCAGGTGGTGGGCGAGGACCGCGTGTTCTGCGCCGGGCGCGAGCCCACCTGCTATGCGCTCGATCCGCGCGGCGCGGGCGGATGGACCAAGGTCGGCGACAGCGCCGGCGACACGCGCGGCTACGGCTCGGCGGTCATGTACGAGCAGGGACGCATCCTGATCACCGGCGGCGTGCGGCCCGACCGCGCCGTGCCGCCCACGATCCTGCCCGAGGCCTCCGCCGAGGTGATCGACCTGAACGACGCGAGCCCCGCCTGGCGCTTCACCGCGCCGATGGCGCTCAGGCGCCGGTACTTGAACCTCACGCTGCTGCCGGACGGCGGCGTGCTCGCGACCGGCGGCACCGGCGGTGCCGGCATCAACAATCCCATCCCCGCGGCGCTGACTGCCGAGCGCTGGGATCCCGCGACCGAGACCTGGGCCACGCTCGCGGCGATGACCATCCCGCGCCTCTACCACTCGGTCGCGCTGCTGCTCCCGGACGGGCGCGTCATGTCGGGCGGCGGAGGGCAGCCCTCACCGCCCGGGCACCTGCATCACAAGGACGCCGAGATCTTCTCGCCGCCCTACCTGTTCCGCGGCGCGCGGCCCGCGCTCACCGGGGCGCCGGCGTCGGTGCGCTACGGCGAGACCATGCTGCTCCAGACGCCGGACGGGGCGCGCGTCGAGACCGTGCGCCTCATGGGCCTCGCGGCGGTGACCCACGCGTACGACGCCAGCCAGCGCACGGTGCCGCTCGTGCCGCAGCCCGCCGCCGGCGGCGTGTGGGTGACGGTCCCGGTGGACTCGGCGCTCTGCCCGCCCGGACCCTACCTGGCATTCCTGGTCACCGCGGACGGCGTGCCGTCGGTGGCGCGCGTGGTGCGGGTCTCGGGGCCGCCGCGGATCGACGCCGGCCCACCGCGCGGCACGAGCCTCGCCGTCCACGGCTCGCTGCCGCAGCCGTCGGTGGGTCCGCTCCGGATCTGGTTCACGCTCGCGACCCACGAGCCGGCGACGCTCGCGCTCTACGACATCACCGGCCGCGCGATCGGCGAATCGGAGGAGGTGGGCCACCTGGGCGTCGGCAGCCACGTCGTGACGCCGAACGTGAGGGAGGTGCGGTCGGGCGTCTACCTTGCCCGCATCACGCAGGGCGGCCGGACCGTGTCCAAGCGGATCGTGGTGATCAGGTAGTCGGGGACCCAACTAACGGCGGTAGACGTCCCGCCGGTGGCCCACCTTGACGATCCGAAGGATCCTGGCCTTGTCCTCGATCTCGTAGACGATGCGGTAAGGACCCTGCCGCACGCGATAGCGATCCCCGCCGACGAGTTTCTCGCAGCCGTCCGGACGGGGATTGTCGGCGAGCCCCTCGATGCGTTGGACTAGGAGCCGACGGACACTCTTGCTGGGCAGTTGCTCGATTTCGCGGACGGCGGAACGCTTGACCTCGAGCCTATATCTTTCCACGCCGCCTCAGGTCTCGAACCACGCGCTCAAAGGGAAGACTCGGTTCAGACGCCCTTTCCTCGAACGCGGCGAGATCCTCGGCATCTTCCGCAAGGCTGCCCCGAACCGCGTCGTTCACGAGATCCGAGACGGAACGGTCCAACTCCGCGGACTTGTGCCGGAGGGCGCGGTGGACATCGGGATCGAAGTAGACGGTCGCTCGCTTGGGCTTCGTACTCATGCGGTCACTTTAGCGTCTTGACGTTATGACGTCAAGACGTCCCAGCGAGGCACGATCGCTTAGCCGCGCAGCACGAAGTTGAACCTGCCTTCCTTGCCGCCCTTTGTGTCGTTGAGCGACAGGAGCAGCTTTGGGCTGAAGATCCCGTCCCGGTTGTTCCGCGGCTCGTTGGGGAAGTAGAGCTGCGTCGTCAGAACGCGCCCGCCGGGCGCCTGCACCTTGAGATGATAGTGGCGCGTGCGCCCCGGGTAGAGACCGGGGACGATGGTCTCGAGCTTCCAGCGCCCATCGTTGTCCGCGAACACATGCCCGCGCAGCCGATAGCCCTCGTTGTCGTACTCGCCCGCGTCGTCCGCGTGCCAGAAGTCGAGCAGCGCCTTCGGCACCGGCCGGCACTCGCGCGTGAACACGCGGCCGGCGAGCACGATCCGTGTGCCCGCCATGCCCGGCTCGAGCAGCGAGGCGCGCAGCGGCGAGCGCGGTGTGTAGAACGGTCCCTCGGTCATCGACGGCGTGGGCTCGTCGTCGTCCCCGCACTCGGGCGTGACCGGCAGCGTGCGGCCGGCGCTCGTGCTCCCCGGCGTGGATGCGGCGAGCAGCTCGTCCGCGAACGCCGCCTCGTCGCGCCCGAGCAGGCGTGGTCCGAGCGCGTACGCCGCGGGCAATGCCATCAGGATCTTGAGGAACCGGCGGCGGCCGTCGTGCATGTCGTTCACCATGGGCGGCACGCTATCAATGGAGTCGCGCCCGGTTGTCAGGTCTTCATTGCGTGATCGCCAGCCGACGCGTCGCGCTGCCGCCCGGCCACTCGAAGCGCACGAAGTAGAGTCCTGCGGGCGCTGGGCCGCGGCCAGCCGCCTCCCACACCGCTTCGTGCCGACCCGCGGGCAGCATCTCGTCCACGAGCACCGCCGCGCGCCGGCCCAGCACGTCGAGCACCGAGATCCGCACCGGCGCGGCCTGCGGCATGACGAACGGGACGCGCAGCGAGCCATGCGCCGGGTTGGGGGTCATCGGCATGAGAGCGAACGCATTCGTGCCCGGTTCACCCGCTGTCGAAATGGGTCCGAATGTCATCAGCTCGCCGTTGGCGAGCCGCGCCAGGAGGCGGTAGGAATAGGAGCGACCCACCTCGACGCCGGTATCCACCAGCACCTCGGCGTCCCCGTCGATCCGCCGGTCACCAGCGATCTCGGCCCACGGCCCACCGGGCGACTCACTTCGCTCTACGGTGGTGCCGGACACACTCGAGCCTGCCCCGAACTGCCAGCGCACCTCGATCGCGCTGCCGGCCCACTCGGCGGCGAACATCGAAAGCAGGGTGGCGGTCGGACCTCCGGTGCGATTGATGAGCACACTCGCCGCGTTCCAGCTCTCGTCCGCGGTCACGATCTCGGGCAGGTCGTCGCCGGTCAGGTCCCCGACGGCGACACTGGCCGGCTTCCACCCGGTGCCGTAATGGAACGGCGCTCCCAGGGTGCCGTCCCCGTTACCCTTCATCACCGAGACGAGGCTGCGGAAGGACGACGCGGCGGCAACATCGGCTACTCCATCACCATCCAGATCGTCGATCGCGATCGAGGACGCGGCAGGAACCGGGTAGGCCATCTGGGGCCCGAACGCTCCAGCGCCGTTTCCAAACAGCACCAGGAGGTCGGGCGGCTCGTCCAGGACGAGGTCGATCCAGCCGTCGCCATTGAGATCGCCAGCAGCCACCGTATTGAATGAGCTTCCTGACCCGTAGCCGACCGCGGGAGCGAGGGTGCCGTTCCCATATCCGAGCAGGATCAGGACCGGGGTGGGCCCTCGATTCGTCGCGGCCACGTCCAGGTTGCCATCACCATTGAAATCGCCGAGAGCGACGCCGCCCGGGTCGCTGCCGATGTCGTAACGGACCCCAGGCGCGAAGGTCCCATCGCCATGACCCAAGAGCACGTAGACGATTCCTTTGTAGGTTCCAAACGGGATGCCATCCCCGTACGTCGCGAGGACGATGTCGGGTCCACCGACACCGTCGAGGTCCCCGAGGGCCATGGAGGCGGGCTGGTAGGACGCGTTGAAGTCGGTCTTCGGCCCAAAGGTTCCATTGCCGTTTCCGAGCAGGACCGACACGGTTGAAATGATTGGGGGGGGCGCTCCCGGGTAGGGCGGAAAGACCTGGCCCGCGTACGTGTTCGCTACGATGAGGTCCGGGTGCGTGTCCGCATTCACGTCGGCGACGGCCGCCGGACCCGGCTTGGGGCCGGTCGCATGATCCACCTTCGCCGCGAACGTTCCATCCCCGTTGCCGAGCATCGTCGAAACGGTGTTCGATCCGCTGTTCGCGACGGTGAGGTCCCGGTAGCTGTCGTGGTTCAGATCCGCGATTACGACCGACTTTGGACTGACGCCCGCCGGCAGGTGTCTGGGTGACCCGAATGTCCCGTCGCCGTTCCCGAGGTGCACGTTGGCCGCCCCCGAGTAGAAGTCCGCGGTGATGATATCGGGATCGTCGTCGCCATTCAGATCGCCCGCCGCGAGCACCTCGGGTGTCGGACCCGTCGCGAACTCGGTCTCGGGGCCGAATGTGCCATCGCCGTTGCCAAGGAATACCGACAGCGCCGGAACGATCACATACTGCGCCGCGGCCAGATCTGTCTTGCCGTCGTGATTGAAGTCGGCGAGCGCGACCGCATATGAGACCGACGGCCCGGGTGCAAAGCCTAGCGGAGAACCAAAAGTTCCGTCGCCGTTTCCCAACAACCTGTAGAGCATGAACCCACCGCCCGCACCGCTGGTGCTTCCCAGGCACACATCCCGCCCTCCGACGCCGTCCAGATCGCCGATCGCCACGTCGTAAACGGGGGCTGGGAGCGCAGTGTCTAGACTCGGGCCGAACGTCCCGTCTCCGTTTCCCGGCAGCACCGACATCGAGAACGATTCGTTCGCGGTGACCAGATCCAGATGCGAATCCGCGTTCATCAAGGCGATCGCCACGTCCAATGGATGCGTCCCGGTCGTGTACGCGACCGGTGAGGAGAACGTGCCGTTTCCGTTCCCTAACATGACGGCGACTTGGTTGGACAACGTGACGACCAGGTCTTGGTTCCCGTCTTCATTCAGATCCGCGGCCGCCACGGACTTGCCGCCGAGCGCCGCGACGTTGCTCGCCGGGCCAAACGATCCATCACCGTTTCCCAGGCGAACCGAAACGGTCGTCTCGGTGACCACCACCAGATCCTGGTGAATGCCGGCGTCGAGAAGCGCGAACGCAATCGCTCGCAGATTTGCACCGGTTGGATAGTCCGTGCGAGGACCAAACGTTCCATCCCCGTGCCCCAGACGCACCGACACGGCAGGCGTCGAGGGATTCGCGGTCGCATAGTCGGGCTTGTTGTCGTCGTTGACATCGGCGATCGCGATGTCGAGCGCCGCATCGGAGGCCATGTCGAATCCCAGGAAAGGCGCTTCGAACTGCGGAGCACTCAGCGCCGATGGAGCGTGAAGAGCACCGGCGACGCACATGAGGATGCTCGTGACGGCGATCGACCTATGGCGCGCGATGGCGGCGACAGAAACGGCTCGACGAAGGCAAGGATGCATGGCGGCCACCTCAGCGGATGAGCGCCGTGACCGGAGCCGATCCTTCGGCCCGTGGCGCGTCTCGCGGGTGCCGGACGTCCTTGTTCGGCGCGTGAAGCCTATCACCGACGCCGGCGCATTTTCGGTCAACTCTTGCCGGTTTACCGGCCCGCCCGGCCTTCATGTAGAATCCGCCCCGCTCGAACGAAACGGTCTTCACCGGTACCAAACTCCCGAACGAGAGCACTCCCATGACGGCATATCCGGACGTTTTCATCGTCGGGGCGGCACGCACCCCGATCGGCAAGTTCCTCGGGGGCCTCGCGCCCCTCAAGGCCTCGGACCTGGGCGCGATCGCGATCAAGGCGGCGATGGAGCGCGCCGGGGTCGCTGGCGACCAGATCGACGAAGTGCTCATGGGCCACGTGGTCCAGGGCGGCCAGGGCCAGGCGCCCGCACGCCAGGCGCAGATCAAGGCCGGGATCGATCCCAAGGTGGGCGCGGTCACGATCAACAAGGTGTGCGGCTCGGGGCTCAAGGCGGTGATGCTCGGCGCCCAGGCGATCAAGGCGGGCGACGCCCACTGCATCGTCGCCGGCGGGCAGGAGAGCATGAGCACGGCGCCGCATTACCTGTTCACCGGCCGCACCGGGCAGAAGCTGGGCGACACGGTGATGAAGGACGGCGCGGTGCTGGACGGGCTCTGGTGCTCGTTCAACGACTGCCACATGATCGAGCTCGCGCAGTACACGGTCGAGAAGGCCGGTCTCGAGCGCAGCGAGCTGGACGCGTTCTCGGCGGCGAGCCACCAGAAGGCGGCCGCCGCGTGGGCCGAGTGCCGGTTCTCGAAGGAGGTCGTGCAGGTCACGATCCCGCAGCGCAAGGGTGATCCGGTGGTGATCGCGAAGGACGAGGCGATCCGCCCCGACACCAACGCCGAGGGGCTCGCGAAGCTCCCGGCGGTCACGCGCGACAAGGGCGGCGCGATCACGGCCGGCAACGCGCCGGGCCTGAACGACGGCGGCGCGGCGCTGGTGCTCATGAGCGGCGAGCGCGTGAAGAAGAGCGGCGCCACGCCGCTCGCGCGGGTGGTCGCGTACGCGACCGGCGGCGGCGATCCCAAGGATCTGTTCTTCGCCCCGATCGACGCGGTCGAGAAGCTCATGAAGAAGATGAGCGTCGAGATCGACCACTTCGACCTGATCGAGGCCAACGAGGCGTTCGCGGCGCAGGCGCTCGCGGACGGCAAGGCGCTCGGCTGGGACTGGGAGCGCGTCAACGTGAACGGCGGCGCGGTGGCGCTCGGGCATCCGATCGGCGCCTCGGGCGCGCGCGTGCTGGTGACGCTGATCCACGCGCTCGAGCAGCGCGGCAAGAAGACCGGCCTCGCGACCTTGTGCCTGGGCGGCGGCAACGCGGTGGCGCTCGCGGTGGAGCGGATCGGATGAGCGCGGTGGCCCCGGCGAACCAGGCGACTGGCGGCTCCGGACCGTCGGCGGCGGTGAAGACGGTGGGCGTGGTGGGCGGCGGCACGATGGGGAACGGCATCGCCCAGACGTTCGCGACCGCGGGATTCGACGTCGAGCTGATCGACGTCAAGCCGGAGTTCGTCGAGCGCGCGCTCGCCACGGTCGGGAAGAACCTCGACCGCGTGGCCAAGAAGCAGAGCTGGCCAGCCGAGCAGGCGCCCGGGATCCTGAAGCGCATCCGCGGAGGCACCAACCTCGAGGTGGCGCGCGACTGCCAGCTGGTGGTCGAGGCGGTGAGCGAGGACTTCGCGCTCAAGAAGCAGGTGTTCGAGACCCTGGACCGCGTGGCGCCCGCCGCCGCGATCCTGGCGAGCAACACCTCGAGCATCTCGATCACCGAGATCGCCGCGGTCACCCAGCGCCCCGCCCAGGTGATCGGGATGCACTTCATGAACCCGGTGCCGGTGATGAGCCTGATCGAGATCATCCGCGGGCTCGCCACCAGCGACGCGACCTACGCGCTCACCGAGGACCTGAGCCGCCGGCTGGGCAAGACGCCGGTCGAGGTGAACGACTACCCGGGGTTCGTCATCAACCGGATCCTGATGCCGATGGTCAACGAGGCCTGTTACGCCCTCATGGAAGGCGTCGCGACCCGCGAGGCGATCGACACGGTCATGAAGCTGGGCGCCAACCATCCGCTGGGACCCTTGGCGCTCGCCGACATGGTGGGCCTCGACGTGTGCCTCAGCATCATGGAGGTGCTGCACGAGGGCCTCGGCGACTCGAAGTACCGCCCGTGCCCGCTGCTGCGCAAGATGGTCAAGGCTGGCCACCTGGGCCGCAAGACCGGCCGCGGCTTCTACGAGTATCCGGCGAGCTGAGCGGGCGATGGCTGGCACCGGGACGGATGCGCTCACCCACAACGAGCGCTTCACGCACTTCTTCTTTCCGAGGGTTGTATTCGAATGGCCGGACATTTGGTTCGATATGCTGCGCTCGAACGAGGGAACTGAGCAGGCTCGGAAGATCTGGAATGCGCTGGGAGCGAGGATCGCGCAGTCGGGAGAGGGACCCGCAATCTCCGCGGCCGGCGTCAACGCGATCGCCATCGACGGATCCTGCTTTCAAGGAGCGGTCATCAGCTTTCCGCCCCCGACCCGGGTCACCGGGTGTCACATGATCGCGTTGGTTCGATCCACCAAGCGGAAGTGGTTCGGGGTCGGTCCCCAGCCCGCCAGCCACTACTTCACACTCGAACGCTCCGAGGGCATGCTCGACGGATCAGTGGGGCAGGTGCTCGGCGAGTGGAAGTCGCGCGCACGCGTGAATTACGGCGAGTGCCCAAGCCCGTCCATGGACGTGTTTCTGGCAGCGATCGCGGACGTGCTCTCCGGGAAGAGGAAACCGCAGTCCATGCATGCCACCACCCGGTTTCAGGAATCATGAACCCGGACACCGCGAGCGCGATGGCCTCCGGCACCTCGTTCGGGCTCAGCGAGGATCAGCAGGCGGTGCGCGAGATGGTGCGCGACTTCGCCGAGACCGAGATCCGCCCGGTCGCCGCGACCATCGACGAGACCCACGACTTCCCCGAAGCCACCGTGAAGAAGATGGGGGAGCTCGGGCTCCTGGGGATGTTCGTGCCCGACACCTACGGCGGCGCCGGCATGGACTACCTCTCCTACGCGATCGCGATCGAGGAGCTGTCGCGCGTGTGCGCGAGCCACGGCGTGATCGCCTCGGCGCACAACTCGCTCGTGTGCTATCCGATCCTCACCTACGGCAACGAGGCGCAGAAGCAGAAGTACCTGGCCCCGCTCGCCCGCGGCGAGGCGATCGGCGCCTACTGCCTGACCGAGCCCAACGCGGGCAGCAACGCCGCCAACCAGCAGACCACCGCGGTCGCGGACGGCGACGACTTCGTCCTGAACGGCACCAAGCTGTTCGTGACCAACGCCGGTCCGGCGGCGACGCTCATGGTGTACGCGGCGACCGACCGCGCTCTGGGGCCCCGCGGCATCTCGGCCTTCATCGTCGAGGCGGGAACGCCGGGCGTCTCCAAGAGCAAGAAGGAGAAGAAGCTCGGCATCCATGCCTCGGACACGCGCGAGATCGTGTTCACCAACGCGCGCGTGCCCAAGGCGAACATGGTGGGCGAGCTCAACAAGGGCTATACCGTTGCGCTCGCCACGCTCGGCGGCGGGCGGATCGGCATCGCCGCCCAGGCGCTCGGGATCGCCCAGGCCTCGCTCGAGGCGGCGGTGAAGTACGCCGGCGAGCGCAAGCAGTTCGACCGCGTCATCGGCGAGTTCGACGCGATCCGCGAGATGCTCGCCAACATGGCGATCGAGGTCGACACCGCGCGGCTGCTGGTCTACCAGGCGTCGTGGCTGCGCGACCAGGGGCGCGCGCACATCAAGGAGGCGTCGCTCGCCAAGTGGCACGCGTCCGAGGCGGCGACCCGCTGCGCCCATCTCGCGATCCAGGTCCACGGCGGGTACGGCTATCTCGCCGAGTTCAACGTCGAGCGCTACTGGCGCGACGCGCGCATCACCGAGCTCTACGAGGGCACCACCGAGGTGCAGAAGATGGTGGTGGCCGCGCAGCTGCTCAAGGAACATCCAATCGCGGCTCCGGTGTGAGCCGCACCGCCTGAACCCAGGAGGAACGTTCGCCATGCTCCGTCCCGTGCGTCCGGTGGCCCTGGTGATCCTCACCGCCTGCATGCTCTATCCCGGTGTCGGACTCCTTTACCAGGGTATCTACCCGTTCATCGCCCAGGACTGGTTCAACCTGGTCGGCCAGCAGGGACCGTGGATGGACCTCGCGCGGCGCTTCGGGATCCCCGCGGTCGTGGTCTCGATCGCCAAGCTCGGGCTGGGCTCCGCGTGGCTGTTCGGCGTGCTGGGCCTGTGGGCGGGCGACTGGCGTGCCTATCCGCTCGCGTTGCTCGCCGCGGCCGGCTCGCTGCTCCACCCGGGCGGCGCCATGGTCATGGGCGTGATCGGCCTCGTATGCCTGCTCTTCTTCCGCGAGAAGTCGGACGCGGTGCCGGCGTAGCGTTCGCGCGTGACCCCATGAACTTCGATCTCTCCGAAGACCAGCGCCTGATCCGCGACACGGTGCGCGAGCTATGCCGCTCGGAGTTCGCGCCGCACGCGGAGCGCTGGGATCGCGAGACCATCGTGCCGCGCGAAGCGGTGTCGAAGCTCGCCGAGCACGGGTTTCTGGGGATGGCGATCCCCGAGGAGTGGGGCGGAGTCGGCTACGACACGCGCACGGTGGCCATGGTGATCGAGGAGATCGCGCGCGTCTCGGCGGCGCTCGCGATCATGGTCTCGGTGCACAACTCGGTGGGCGCGGTGCCGGTGCTCAAGTACGGGAACGACGAGCAGCGCCGGCGGTTCCTGCCGCGGCTGGTGTCGAAGGAGCTGAGCGCGTTCTCGATCTCGGAGCCCGCCGCCGGCTCCGACGCCGGACATCTCCAGTCGACCGCGGCGCGCAAGAACGGCCACTACATCCTGAACGGCAGCAAGAACTGGGTCACCAACGGCGAGCAGGCGGGCATCTACCTGGTGTTCGCGCGCACCGATCCCAAGGCCGGCAACAAGGGCATCTCGGCGTTCGTGGTCGAGCGCGGCGCGCCCGGGCTGATCATCGGGCGCCCTGAGGACAAGATGGGCCTGCGCGGGTCGGACACCGTGGCGCTCTCGCTTCAGGATTTGAAAGTGCCGGTCGAGCAGCGGCTCTCGAACGAGGGTGACGGGTTCAAGATCGCGCTCGAAGCGCTCGACGCGGGCCGCATCGGCGTGGCCGCCCAGTCATTGGGTGTGGCGACCGCGGCGTTCGAGGAGGCGGTCAAGTACGCGCAGCAACGGAGCGCGTTCGGGCAGCCGCTCGCCAAGATCCAGGCGATCCAGTTCAAGCTCGCCGAGATGGAGCGCCGCATCCAGTGCGCGCGGCTGCTCATCCAGCGCGCCGCGTGGCTCAAGGACACCGGCCAGTCGTTCGGACGCGAGGCGGCGATGGCCAAGCTCTACGCGAGCGAAGCCGCCACCTGGGTCACGCACCAGGCGATCCAGGTGCACGGCGGCTACGGCTACGTGAAGGAGTACGCGGTCGAGCGCTACTACCGGGACGCCCGCGTGATGGAGATCTACGAGGGCACCTCGGAGATCCAGCGCCTGGTGATCGCCCGCAGCCTGCTCAAGGACGGCGTGCGGGTCTAGATCATCCGCCGGGTGGTGAACTCGATCTCGAGGCGCTCCTCGCCGCGCCGCACGCTGAAAGTGTGACGCTCGCCGGCGCGCCGAAACATCTCGCGCAGCCCCGGCACCCCCACTTCGAGCGCGGGACGCCCGTCGACCTGCTCGATGAGATCGTTGGCCTTGAGCCCCGCCTCGGCCGCGGGTGAGGGCGACTGGATCCAGTCCACCTGCAGCGTCGCCGAGCCCTCCGGCCCCATGCGCATCCCCATGCCGCTCATGTCGGCTTCGAACGGGTCGGCGAGCCGGTTGTTGGGCTCGAGGATCATGCGCTTGTGCGTGTAGTCGAAGGTGACCACGAACCGGCGCAGGATCTCGCCGCCGATGTTGCCGATCGCGCCCTCGGCGCCCACGTGCGCGGCCGAGGCCGGGATCATGGTCACCGCCTGGTCGAACCCGATGCCGCCGATCTCGAGCCGCGACACCCGCCCGATGCGCGAGGGCAGCTGCCCGCCCACGCCGCGGCCGCGCGCCTCGATGGTCCTGGGAAAGGCGTCCAGCGCCTTGACCTTCTCCGCGAACCCCGGCGTCAGGATGAGCGCCTGCGTCGAGCCCAGGTCGATCACGAAGCGCCCCTCGACCGGCTCACGCCCGGGCAGCGTCACCCTCGCGGTGATGTAGGGCAGGCGCTGTTCGAAGGTGAGCGGGAGCACCACGCCCGTGCCGGTGTACTCGTAGCCCTCGGCGGGGAGCAGCTCCATGACGCGGTTCAGGTAGTCGATCCGCACCACGCTGCGATCGAAGAGCGGATGCCCGATGATCACCTCCATCGCGCGCCCCGTCTGGCGCTTGAACGCGTCCAGCGCCATGGTGGTGATCGGTGCGCCCGCGAGCGTCGCGCCCGGCAGCCGGACGGTCGCGCTCCGCACGGTCTGGACCTCCACCCTCCCGCCCGCCCCCTG
>DATEMP010000303.1:0-2346 GCA_035275545.1 Candidatus Eiseniibacteriota bacterium
GACACGCGCGTCGAGGCGCTGCGCTGGTTCGAGCGCGAGGTGCCCGCCGGCCAGCGGGTGCTCATCGACATGTCGCGCTTCTGGAACAGCACCAGCCCGCCGCTCGCCGAGAACGCGGAGCGCCTGCGCGAGCGGCTCGCCGAGGTCGAGGCGGGCCTCTCGGGCGGCGGCCACGGCGCCGCCTACGCCGACTTCTACCGCCACCGGCTCGAGCACCCGCACGTGCCCGCCTACTACCTGCACTCGACCGGCTCCGGCGAGCCCTTGCGCCCGCTCGACGCCTACCGGGCGCAGGGGTTCCGCTGGGCGGTGGTGAGCGAGCAGGCGGAGGGGCTGGCGGCGATGCGCGCCCGCGCAGGGGATTCCACCGGCGTGCGCTACTACCAGGCGCTCGAGCGCGACGCCCGGCGCGTGGCGGAGTTCCGTCCCGAGCGCTGGCGCCGCCTGGGGCCGCGGATCCGGATCTACCGTCTCGACGCGCCGGCGGGGGCGACGCCATGAGCGCGATCGACCCGCGGCGGGTCGCGGCGGTGGTTCCGGCCTACAACGAGACCGGCAAGATCGGCGACGTGGTGCGCAAGGTGTCGCGCATGGACGCCGCGTGCGTCATCGTGGTCGACGACTGCTCGAGCGACGCGACCGCCGACGAGGCGCGCGCCGCGGGGGCGGAGCGCGTGATCCGCCACGAGGTCAACCGCGGGGTGGGGGCGGCGATCCGCACCGGGCTGATGGCGGCGAAGCAGGAGGGGTTCGCGTTCGCGGCGATCCTCTCGGGCGACGACCAGCACGAGCCCGACGAGCTGCCGCGCGTGCTCGCCCCGCTGTTCGAGGACCGCGCCGACCTGGTGCAGGGCTCGCGCTGGCTGCCGGGCGGGGCGACGCCCGGGATCCCGCCCGACCGCCGCTGGCTCACCCGCCTCTACCCGCTGCTGTTCCGGATCGCGAGCGGCTATCCCTCGACCGACGGCACCAACGGCTTCCGCGCCTTCCGGCTCACGATGCTCGACGATCCACGCATCCGGCTCGACCAGGCGTGGCTCGACCGCTACGAGCTCGAGCCCTACCTGCTCTACCAGGCGGTGCGGTGCGGCTACCGGGTGCGCGAGGTGCCGGTCACGGTGCGCTATCACGGTCGCGGCACCACCAAGATGAGCCTGCTGAGCGACTCCTGGCGGCTGCTGCGGCCGCTGGTCTTCCTGAGGCTCGGGCTGCGCCACTGAACCCCGCGGCCCGGGGCGGTGTGAACGGAGAGGCGGTGCTGCGCTATGATGCGCCGCCTATGGATCTCCGTGAGGGTCGCATTCTCGTCACCGGCGGTGCCGGCTTCGTCGGCAGCAACCTGGTGCGCCGCCTGCTGCGCGAGCAGGCCCGCGTCACGGTGCTGGACGACCTGTTCACCGGCCGCCTCGAGAACCTGCCCGGCGTGGGCTACGACTTCGTCCAGGGCTCGGTGTGCGACGTGCCGCTGGTCGAGAAGCTGGTCGCGTCCCACGACCTGATCTTTCACCTCGCCGCGCGCAACATCGTGGTCTCGACCCGCAACCCGCGCGAGGACTTCGAGACCAACATCGGCGGCACGCTCAACGTGCTGCTGGCCGCCAAGGCGGTGGGCGGGCGGAAGGTGGTCTACACCTCGTCGACCTCGGTCTACGGCAACCCCCGCTACCTGCCCATGAACGAGGACGACCCGCTCTCGCTGCTCACGCCCTACGCGGTCTCCAAACTCGCGGGCGAGAACTACTGCATGGCGTTCTACGAGTCCTACGACCTGCACGCCACCGCGGTGCGCTACTCGAACATCTTCGGTCCCGGGCAGGACCCGTCGAACCCCTACTGCGGCGTGGTCGCCAAGTTCCTCGAGTCGCTGCTGGCCGGCCGCCCGCCGGCCATCCACGGCGACGGCAACCAGACGCGCGACTTCACCTACATCGACGACGCGGTCGAGGCGACCCTGCTGGCCGGCACGTCGGACCGGTCGATCGGCGAGGTGTTCAACGTCGGCAGTGGCGTCGAGACCCGCGTCAACGAGCTGGCCGCGCTGCTCATCCGCCTCACCAGCGCGCGCGTGACGCCCACGCACACCAACCGGCGCGACGTCGACAACATCCGGCGCCGGGTGGTGAACATCGAGAAGACCCGGCGCGCGCTGCGCTGGGTGCCCGAGGTCACGCTCGAAGAGGGCTTGCGGCGCACGGTGGAGTGGCAGCGCGATCACGCGCCCCGCGCGGGCGCATCGCGGTCCCCGGTCGCCTGAGGTCCGGCGCTCCGTGAGCGCGCCCGAGCCGCCCAGCCGGGTCCTCGAGCGCTCGCCCCACCGCGCGCGCTTCCTCCAGCACAACCGCGACA